>DATAQX010000605.1:0-6434 GCA_036264455.1 Silvibacterium sp.
GCACTGCGAACTTAATGGCATGGTCCGCCGCTTTTAGCCGTTAAGAAGGCTGGGATTATAAAAAGCGTATGGAGGAGGAGTGCCATGGAACTATTCACGCTCGGTATCGATTTAGCGAAGACGATATTTCATCTGGTGGGAATGAACCAAAGGGGAGAGGTTGTGGTGCGGAAGCGCTTATCCCGCACGCAGCTGTTGCGCTTCACCGCGAACCTGAAGGTGGAACTGATTGGTATGGAAGCCTGTGGTGGATCGCATTTCCTGGCTCGTGCGTTGCGCGAGCAGGGGCACGAAGTACGACTGATTCCGGCGCAGTATGTGAAGCCGTACGTGAAGACGAACAAGAACGATTACATCGACGCGGAAGCGATTGCCGAAGCCGTCGGCCGGCCAACCATGCGCTTTGTGCCGATCAAGAGCAACGAGCAACTGGATCTGCAGTCCGTGCATCGAGTGCGAGAGCGCTGGGTGATGCGCCGAACCGCCGTGGTGAACCAGATTCGCGGACTTCTACTCGAGCGTGGCATCACGCTGCGCAAGGGTCGGCGATATGTGGACGCAGCGCTACCCGGGATTCTTGCCGATGCCACATCGAAGCTGTCGGGCTTACTGCTTGAACTGCTAACGGAGCTGAAGCTGGAACTGGCGCAACTAGCGGAGAAGATTGATCGGTCGGATACTGCCATCGCGCAGATTGCGCGGCAGAACGAAGCCTGTCAGCGGCTGATTGCCATGCCGGGAGTCGGTCCGGTAACAGCCACCGCGATTATCGCTACAGTCGGCAACGGGGCTGCGTTTCGCAAGGGGCGCGACTTTGCGGCTTGGCTGGGAGTGGTTCCGGAAGAGCACTCAACCGGAGGCAAGCAGACGCTCTGGGAACTTCCTCGACGCGGAAACAAGTATTTGCGCAGGCTATTCGTGCAAGGGGCCAGAGCTGTGATGCAGCACAAGGCGAAGCAATCATCGGGGCTAGCTGCATGGCTAGCACAGCTGACGGCGCGAACTCATCACAACATCGCTATCGTCGCACTGGCCAATAAGCTGGCACGCATGGTGTGGGCCGTGCTTGCGAAAAACGAAGTTTACCGGCCGCCACTGCTCGAGGGGGCTGCTGCAATTTAAGGGCTCTGCAGATGACGCCTGTAAACCAGGCTTGGAAATCGCTCACGCGATTCCCACATCCGCAGAGCCTTGACGGCTATGCAATTTAACCTTTCCTGCCAGGTCTGCTGGCGAAGAAAGAGATGGCACCACGGTCTCACCGTCGCTCTGAAAACCTGCTTTCGGTAAAGGTCCTTCTAAGACCGGGAACTTAATTAGGATCAGAGCGAAGCGCATTCCATCCTGGCCCGGGGTCGTCAAGACTCCAATAAGGCCGTATACATACGCGCAGACCTTACCTGCTACTCTCACTTTTCGCTTGCAACAAGGCGGCGGACCATACATACCGAAAACAGGGGGACTTTGCAGGAGGTTGCAGTCAGCTAGTCGCAAAACCGTTCGGACAACTGGACCACCTTCGTCGGTATGAAGCTGGCATTCGCTGTGGGTTTCGGGCGGAGCCTCGCCGCAGTTGCCCTCACGCTACTTGCCGTCGCGGTGCTTGCGCTGATGTACCGGCCCGGCGCTCGTCGCGGATCGACCCAATGCTCGCCCTGCGGAAGCAATGACTGGGGTAAGTGTCGATATTAACAATGCTGCAGGGCTAGACGAGCATATAATCGTTGCCGTTTTGATGACAGAAAGGAAATCGGTGATGAAACTTCCTGCCAATCACATGGTCAAACGATTTGCCGGCCCAGTACCATTCCTTCTTCTCGGGATTATTGGAACTATTGTCGTGTTACCACGTTCCGAGGCGGAGGGTCCGAACGCCACTCACCACACTGCTTCCAAACTTTCTGACCCGATTCATGGCCAACCCCTGGCATTCGAGCGTTACGAGGATCAGTTCGTCTCCCGGACGCCCGGATACACAGTCTTCTTGGAACCGCGCCAAGCGACTATTGCCTTGCGAAGCGGGGCAGCTCAGGCAAACACAAAACAGCCATCCTTCACCAATGGTGGCACAAGATCATTCATTCGCATGCGGCTATTGCAGTCTAATCCTGCTAGTACTCCCCTTCCCGAGGACCCACTGCTCGCGAAGGCGAACTACTTCATCGGCAACGATCCCGCAAAATGGCGCACGAATGTTCCCCTTTTCAGCAGAGTCCGTTTCCCCTCGGTCTACAAGGACGTGGACCTGTTGTACTACGGAAGCCAGCAGCATTTGGAATATGACTTCGTGATTCGGCCAGGTGGGGAGCCGCAATCGATAAGCTTCGCCGTGGACGGAGCTAGCAGCGCAACAGTTGTGCAGAGCGGCGACCTGGTCCTGCAAACCGGCAGTGCACGAGCTGTTCTGCATCGCCCCATTGCCTATCAGATCGTCAATGCTCAAAGGCACGATGTCACCGCCAGCTTTCTGCCGCTTGGGGGGAGCAGCTTCGGTATCCGGGTAGCCCGGTATGATCACAAGGCTCCGATGATTATCGATCCCGTGCTTGCCTACTCTACGTATCTTGGAGGCTCCGACGACGAGGGCATTTTCGGCATTGGGTTCGATGACGATGGCAACATCTACGTCGCCGGCGAAACCTCATCCCTCGACTTTCCCCAAAAGGGCGGGATTCAGAATCGCTTGGGAGGCAATTATGACGCCTTCGTCTCGAAGTTCGACCCGCAGGGAGCCAACCTTATCTATTCCACCTATCTCGGAGGTGCAAATTATGACCACGCAATCGGCATCCAGGTGGATGAGTATGGCAGCGTCTATCTCGCAGGTGTAACTCAGTCGCCAGACTTTCCTGTCGAGCACGCTCGGCAGCCCGCTCTTGCAGGGGCAGCCAATGGCTTTGTGGCAAAGCTCAGTCCGTCGGGTTCGGAGCTGGTGTTTTCCACTTACCTCGGGGGCCAGGGATTCGACCAGATCTCCGCGCTGGCCATCGACCATGACAATGCTATCTACGTCGCTGGCAGCACCAATTCGCTGGATTTCCCCATCACTTCCAACGCATTCCAGAAGCAATGCGATGGGGGCTCCCATCAAGGCTTCTGCATCGGGGATGCCTTTGCCGCAAAGTTCGATCCCTCCGGCCAGAAGTTAATCTATTCGACCTATCTCGGCGGCGCCGGTTATGACCTCGCTGCGGGCATTTCTGTCAACGAACACGGCGAAGCTTACATCGCCGGCCAGACTGGCTCAAGTGACTTCCCCACCAAAAATCCCTATCAGCGTTCACTTTTAGGACCGAACAACGCCTTCATCTCGAAGCTGAACGTGGCAGGATCAGGCCTGATGTTTTCTACTTTCTTGGGCGGGACAGGCTTCGATCGCGCAACGGACATCGCTCTAGGCCATCGCGGTAACATCTACGTGACCGGCACAGCCACCTCTCTCGACTTCCCCCTTGCTCGAGCCTTTCAAACAACCAACAAGAGCGGTTTTACCGGCTTTGTCACGAAATTCAATCCGCAGGCGTCGCAACTCGTTTATTCGACGTACTATGGTGGGTCCGGCTCGGACTATCCCTTCCGCATCGCCGTGAACCGACACGGAGAAGCTGCGCTGATCGGCATCACCAGTTCCACTGATTTTCCGACCTACCGCGCGTTGAATCCCTCTTACAGCGGTGGCGCAACCGATGCATTCGTAGTTCTGCTTGACAGAAGCGGACAACAGCCCCTCTTTTCGACTTATCTGGGCGGTACTGGCAATGATTACGGATATGCTGTCAGCGTTGGCTGCCGCGATAGCGTCTGGATCGGGGGCAGCACATCGTCGAGGGATTTCCCGCTGACGCAGGCGTTTCAACCCGTCTATGCCGGCGGTCCATTCGATGCCTTCCTCAGCCGGATCTTGAACCATGACGATCAAGAAGAAGCAGAAGAAGTGGCCCGCTCCCTTCATAGCAATGACGGCCATGAACGTGGCTGCCGTCAGAAAGATTAAGACTGATTCAGTGTCGCGGTTGTTGGCCTGAGCCTCCGACGCGACGCTGCCGTGAATGTGATTACGCTGGGATGCCAAGGTATCTAAGCCTTCCGAGGACAAGATGCTGTGAACGAGTCCGGACTAACCCAGAGGTAGACTGTCACCTGGCGCGAACAATCTTTCTTTTGAACTGAGAATCGGTAATGCCTAAAAACGGCGATGCGGCAAGAATCGGGCCGAGCCGCTCCAGGGTCTCGGCTTACGATGTAAGCCGAAATCCCAGACTTCCAAGGCACAACAGAAAATCACTCCCGGCTTGGCCGGGATTCGCCCGAAATGAAAAAGACTGGAATCCCCAAGAACCTCTGGGACGCGAGCACTGAGTGCATCGGCAATTTGTAACCCGTGCCTTGCGAGTTCCTGGCGGATCGTCGCCTTACCAGAAGTAATCCCGGCCTAATACTCGGCATCGTTCTCGTAGTTCCCGTGAAACGGGGTTTTGGGCAAGTTCGCAACGAAGTTACCGATATGCGGTCTTCGTGACTTCGCAGGCACAAGAGGATAGCTTCCGAGTTCTCCGCAATCCGGCCAAGCTGATCGCTCAAGACAACCGCGCACTGGGTTCCGGGCCATATTGTGAGGCAGGCTAGAAATCGCCTGATTGCATCAACGGCCTCTCGATCGCCGGCCTAGTTGGCTTGCAGCTGGTCTATCAGCTTGTCGCATTCCTCCGCCATCTGGTTGAGGCCAGTCGGGTCGTTCAACTGTGGAAGAGAACGCCAAAAATCACGAAATTGTATAGCCGTGTTCAGCGCTGCTGAGTAGTGCGTTTGTTCGATCCCAAGGATCAACTCATAAGTCTGCGCATACCGTTCCCGGAGTGGCGCGTGGGGCTGCGGATCTTCGTTCCACCAACCTTCTCGAAGAGCAGGCCCCTTGGATTTCCAGAATGCCAAGTCCTGCTTTAAGCGGTTGTTCAACTCTACTCCCACCGCTTCGCCTCCCGCCTTGACAAGTGCTTTAACCAATTCTGACGCCTCGTCGCTGAAAGCGGGATCATCCAGCATCCCACGAATCGTCCCTACCGCGGCAGGTCCAGACTTGCCCAACTCTTCAAGTGCGAATTGCTGGGCCGGAGAGACATCTGAATGCACATAGGGCTTAAGACGCTGCGCGCGCTCCTCACCGTCTTTTGCAGCGACGACCGCTGTCATTTTCTCTTGAATGCTGTTGATCTCCGCCACACGGTTCCGTACCCTCTCCTCGGAAATGGAGCACTCGGAAAGGACACTGGGCCCGGGATTCAGAAGCTGGATAAAGCAATACGACTGATCGCCATCGATCCACACAACGGAAGCTTTCATACTGCCCAACATGTTGGAGGGCTTCCAGACGCGACCTTCGGTTTCACCTGTTCCGTTCGCGGGAGCGCGTTCATCTGTATTGTTCTTCAGAAAAAGAATCATACGTGAGCCCACTGGCTCTCTCGGGATCAGTTCCGAATCTCCACGAGCATAGTCTGGCGGCTTCGGATTACGGGAAATCGGAATGTCGTTTGCAGTTGGACGTAGTTCTGGGATGATAATCTGCTCACCGACAGGCAGATCGCCCTTCCAGGATTCAACGACTTCAAAGGTTCCGTCGATCGGTGTGGTGATGACCAGCACTATGTGGGTGGCACGCCATGATGAAGAGTCGAGGCGAAATGAAGGGCGAATCGCAGGAAGGGCAGGATGGGCCAAGATAGCTAACAGGATCAGAGACCAGTACACACGGAAGATTCGCATCGCATTCTTGACTACTCAAGTGGCATTCCCAGAGAATCCTACACCTAGCCGATTGTATTTCCGCCTTGGGGATGGGGGAACTCAGTCAATCGGCGAAGAATGTCCGAAGGGCGAATTCCCACACCTCTATAAAAAAAAAAATCTCAGGATATCGAAACCTCTGTGGGGCGTCCTAACGTGCGCGCACCGTCACGGGCCACATTTCCTGCCCGGCAAGCACGCTGCCCGTGTTCCTGTTGTTTTCCGTCCCTCGGTCACCAAGACCAATGTGCGCCGACTCAGAAAACATTCTTGGCAAACAACGATGAGTCGGGAACGGAACTGAGTCAGCGTGTCCGAAAAACGGTGCCGGTGTTTTCAGTCGTTTTCAGTAACTTCGATCCAGGCTCGGTTGCGCACTGCGAACTTGCTCAAAACGCGACTTTTCGGGCAAAATGGCCCAACCAAGACCCTGCTTGGATCAGTTCTCAAGTGATGGTCTTTGTATGGCAGCGGATCAAGCCACTTCCGCTGCTCCGTATATATCCCAGTCAGGTATTGAAGCGAGTCTGAGGACCTGATTGACCAGCTGCATCCAGAAGCCCACTTCTGGTTCAGTCATTCTGCTTGGTTTTACCGATCTCTGGAAGCGGTGGAAAGCGAACCAAGAGGCGATCGGGACGAGATCCCGC
>DATAQX010000612.1:0-4000 GCA_036264455.1 Silvibacterium sp.
ATCCATCAGACTCGTGTACCGTCGCAACGCGCAGTGGAATCCGTCAGGCTCATGCCCAACATCGTATCAGCCTCGTTTCCCTGCAGGAGCGGCGTTGTCTTATCTGTTTGCTTCAGAATGAACCCAGGGACCTGGGGTCATAGCAATCACGGGCTGGCCATTTGTCCAAATCACGGATACTGCGTATATTCGCCCACTGCCCTGCCACGTCTTCAGATCAAACGATTCGCCGGCGTGAACTTGCTGCTCCTGTATTGCGTTCATGCCAATTTGCAGCGGCTGCCCCGGTTCGCAGACCGCGGGTTTTCCCTGCACAACAAAGAAATCCACCTCACCCATGCCCACTACCCGAGAAGAACCATCGGGCTCGACCAGCAGTGCCGTCTTCTCGTCGACCCCAATACTGCGAATCTCCGTGGCAGGCCCGGACGCGAGAATGCGCGCCATAAACACCAGCAATCGTCCCTCGCGATGGCGCGTATCGAAATGCGTGTCCGTAATGATGCCGCGCAGGATTGGAATCCCCAGCAAATCGGGAGCAACAACCACCTGGCGATAGAAGGGATCGGCCAGCGCAGTCTCGCTCTTCAGGTCGTCATCATTCGGCCTGTCATTCTCAGCGGAGTAGATGTACTCGCCCAGCACCGCCAGTCCCGCGCTGGTGCCGCCAATCGGAATGCCGCGCTTTACCGCATCGCGCAGTCCAGCTTCAACCGGCGTTCCACGCCAGTAGCGCGTGTACTTCGACTGATCGCCGCCGGAAATAAAAATCGCAGCAGCCTTCTGAATTCTGCCCGAGGCCGACGGATCCAGAGCCGCTTCGCGATCGGGAATTACCAGGGTCGCAACCGAGTTCAGTTTGCAGAGCCCGCGGATGTACGGGTTATACGCGTCGTCACCGGAAGCACGCAGCACCAGCAGATCACCGCCATCGGCGTGGTCGCATAACCAGCGAAACGCCTCGTCCAGATCCGTTCCGCCGCCCATCAGTGCGTACCCGGCGCGTGGATGCCCCACTACATCCGCAGCTGCTCCGGTCCGGTAATACATAGCGTGCGGCGCCTGCTGAGTTTGCGCGCCCGCGACAGGAATCATCCCCAACAGCAACGCCAGCGTTACTTTCAAAGTCCCTCAAGTACTTATTGTTTAAACAACCCAAACACGATCACACCTGTCGTCGTTCCAATAAACACTTTACCGTTCGCAACTACCGGCGTAATAAATTTATTGTCTGTGAACTTGTCCCGGCCCTTCGCGATCTCATTGCTGTTGTAGAGTTCGTTACCCAGGTTGCCTGCATCGTAGGCGTGCAGGATGCCGGCGCTGCCGGCATTCTCGACCGCCCAGACGATTCCGTTGAGCGTCCCATTTGAACTCACGCTGGGCGTTGTGCCCGGATAGCCGAAGCTCGTTGGCGACTGACTGGCCGGAGTGGTTTGCAGTTTAGCATTGACCACGCTGAACGCCTTCAGCGCATCGAAGGTGCCGCCGTAATACACCGTTCCATTGAACCATGCGGGCATGCCCCATTCACCGCCAATAGCGCCCGGCAGCTGCTGATAAATATTATTGCTGACCGAGTTGAATTTCCCCATGTCGTTGCGATCGACTACATAGATTGACCGGTCTTTTCCAGCGCCCACCGCCAGCTGATGCACCTTTCCTTTCTCATCCCTCTGGTCGGGTAGCAGAAGCACCCCGCCCGATCCCAGATCCTGGTCCTCGTCCGATTCCATTACAGTGTTGGAGGAGTTGAAGTAGTCCGCTACGGCAAGCTTCCCACTCGCGGTAGAAACCTTCATGAAGGCATTTCCGAAATCGCCGTGGTTGGGGAACCCCCTCCCATCAAGAGTCGTGTCGAAGCCGCCATTCGCATCGAGGAAATAGATATTGCCGCTCGCATCTCCAGCGAGACCGGCCCCGCTCATCCAGATTGAGCCCTCGCCTTCGCCAAATCCGGTTCCACCGCTGTTCGGAGTGAGGTTGAGGACCGAGGTTTGTTTCAGCGTCGTCTCGCTGTAGGCCATCAGCCAACCGGTATAGGGCTGCTCATCGCAATGCGATGTCCATCCCAGATAAATCGTGCCGTGCATCAGCAGCAGGCCGACACGCTCGGCATAATTTCCCGGAACGAACGTCTGCATGCCATTGACGGAAAATGCTCCTGTTCCCGGATACGTGGCCTGGATCTCGGTTGGACCTCCGCTCAACTCGTCGCCGGTTGTCAGGTCAAGCGCATGCAGGCGCTGGAAATAATTCCCATCTCTATCAACCGACATGCCCACCACAAAGATTGCACCATGAGCCCCGTACTTCCGATCGATAACAGGCGTCGAAGTTATGCCAATTTCCGGCGTGATCTGGCCGCAGAAATGATCGTCGCTGGTCTTCTCGTGCTCGCCCAGAACAGAGACTTTCCACAACTGCTTACCGGTGTCAGCATCGAACGCATACACGCTGTCATGTTCGGTGGCTACATACAAAACGTTGCGCGTTTGTCCGCCCAATGTCATGGCTGAGAGATACAAGGGCGCAGCATCCACTTTGCCGTCGGTGTCGAAGAAGTCCACCTTGCGGAAATTCTTCGAGTTGACGTTGGCCGTCGTCAACGTTGTCTCATGCGCATTCAGCCCGTCGCGTGCATTGTCGTAGTGATAGGTTGTAACATCCACTCCTGCCGCAGCCATACTCACCGTGAGTTGCAACGTGCCGGAATGTTTCAGGTCGCCTGAGGTACCTGTAAAGGTCACGGTCGTGTTTGACACGGGGGGCGCGGTCGCGTCGGCGGTCAGAGTGATGTTCTGCGCAGTACCTGGAGTCAATGTGAGTGTCGATGGCTCGGCTTTCACACCGGCGGGCAATCCGCTCAGGGCCACGTTGACCTTTGCCGTAAATCCATTCAGAGGGTTGGCCGTCACGGCCACCGGCTGGCCATCAGCGCCGGCAGTGAGCGTCAGTCTTGCGGGCGCAATCGTCAGCGAGAAGTCGGGAGCGCCCACAGGCGGAACAACGGTCAGCGCCAAGGTTGCCGTGTGGCTTCGCCTGCCTGCCGCACATGTCAGAGTGACCGTCGTCGTGCCCATTGCGGCATTTTCTGCCGCGGTCAGCACTATGTTCTTCCAAACGCGCGGCGGCAGGACTAACCTCGACGGACTGGCCGTCACCCCGGCCGGCAAGCCGCTCACCTGCACAATCAGATCCGACCTGAAGCCAGGCTGTGTTGTGGCCTTTACCGCCAGCAACTGTGCCGCTCCACCGGCGGTCAGCGTCATGCTGGTCGGAGAGACTACCACCGAAAAATCAGGAGCACCCACGCGCAAAGGCACTGCCTCAGCATGGCTCAGGTTCCCCGAGCTACCAGTAAACGTGACCGTCGAGTCGCCCACCGCCGCGTTCTCATCCGCGGTCACCATGATGTTTTGTGCGGCACCCGGTGTGAGCATCAGGGTTGAGGGAGTGGCCGTCACTCCGGCAGGCAATCCATTGAGTGATACGCTCACGCTCCCTGAAAATCCATGCAGAGCATTCGCCGTCACGGCAACCATCTGCCCTGTGTCCCCCTCGATCAAATCCAATGAGCTGGGAGAAACCGTGATGCTGAAATCCATAGCACCCGTTGAACCAGGCATCTCATTCGACGTACCGGGCAGATGCCCGGTGGTTCCGCATCCGGTGAGTACCACGAGAATTCCGGCGGCACACAAAATCTTGCAGCGCAGCGCAGGGATAGAGGACATGATAACCCTCCCTCGGTAGCATCGGCTGAAAGGACGACAACAGCAGATCCGCCACCTGACCGCACCAGAATCATACCTATTGTTGGATATTTTGGCTCCCGCTTTATGACGGGACAACAAAGAAAAACAATTTTTTGTCAGATATGATCGAGCGCCTGGCCCAGATCCTCGAGCAGGTCGTCAACATCTTCTATCCCCACGGAGATGCGCACCAGGCCATCCGTAATGCCCAGCTTCGCGCGGGCTTCCGGGCCAATTGCCGC
>DATAQX010000034.1:0-4801 GCA_036264455.1 Silvibacterium sp.
GTTGCGGTAGCTCCAGATCTCTCTCTGACGGCGGACGAAGTAGAGGTGGGTATGACCTCCTGAGACGACCAGGGCAAGGGCAGGCAGCGTAAGCGGGTCAATCTCCGGCCTTGCGGCGAGCTGGGCTTGTTCCAGGAGCACTGCGTGGATGTGGCCTTCAAGGTGATTGACGGCGATCAGCGGTTTGCCGAGCGCATAAGCAAGCGATTTTGCGTAGCTGATGCCAACGAGCAACGCTCCCGCCAGACCGGGCCCCGCAGTGACGGCAATCGCATCGAGGTCATGAAAGCGAATGCCGGCTTCCTCAAAGGCAGTGCGAACGACGGGCACGATGTTGCGCAGGTGCTCGCGGGACGCCAGTTCGGGTACAACTCCGCCATAAGGGGAGTGCGTGGCAATCTGCGAGGCGACGACGTTCGAGAGTGTTTCGCTGCCGCGCCGCACGACAGCGGCTGCGGTTTCGTCGCAGGAGGTTTCGATGCCCAGGATTAATCCGTTCTGAATCAGGCCAGATGAGGCTGTGGTCACCCTTCTATAGTAGTGAGGTCAGCTAAAAAGCGGGCGGCTAAAGTCCGGTTAGCTAAGAAGCGGCCAGTTAAAAGACGGCCAGCACTGAGAACCAGAGGCAGTCCTCTAATTGCGTAGATGGGAATGCATTCACAGAAGATGGCAGAAGCAAAGGCACAAATCGCGGCGGAAATCATAGTGGATCGGTTGCGCGCTGCCGGCTACGACGCATATTTCGCGGGCGGGTGCGTGCGCGACCTGCTGCTGGGACGTGAGCCTGAAGATTTTGACGTCGCCACGAGCGCCCATCCGAATGTAGTGCAGGAGATGTTTCCTCGAACCTTTGCCGTTGGAGCGCATTTCGGCGTCATTCTCGTAGCCGACGAAATCGACGACCAGGAGATCGTAACCGAAGTTGCTACATTTCGCAGTGACGGCGCATACACAGATGGGCGGAGGCCAGAGTCGGTGAGGTTCTCCGATAACGCCGAGGAAGATGTGATCCGGCGGGATTTCACTATCAACGGCATGCTGCTTGATCCGCAATTGCTGCGGGAATCAGGCGATGTGGGCGGCGCGGTGCTCGATTATGTCGGCGGGCGTTCCGATCTTCATACGAGGTTGGTGCGGGCCATCGGTGATCCCGACAAGCGTTTCGAAGAAGACAAGCTGCGCATGTTGCGGGCGGTGCGGTTTGCGGCACGCTTCGATTTTGAGATTGAGACGATAACCGAGGCGGCGATACAAAAATCCGCCGCGCAGATTGGGCAGGTGAGCCGCGAGCGCGTGCGGGATGAGCTGACCCGCATGTTGACGGAGGGCCGTGCGCGGCGGGCATTTGAGCTGCTGGACCGGACGGGGCTGCTCAAGCAGGTATTGCCGGAAATTGACCGCCTGCATGGGGTGGAGCAACCGCCCGAGTTTCATCCCGAAGGCGATGTATGGGTGCATACGCTCATGCTTCTGGAGCAATTGCCGGCAGGCGCGTCGCCGACGCTGGCGTGGGGCGCTCTCCTGCACGATGTGGGCAAACCGGCGACGTTTCAGCGCGGGCCGGGGCGAATCCGCTTCAATGGACACGTGGAGGTAGGGGTTCGGATCGCGCAGGATATTGCCCGGAGACTGCGCTTTTCGAACGAAGATACTGCGCAGATTGTCGCGCTGGTCGAAAATCACATGCGTTTCGGCGATGTGGAGAAGATGAAAGCTTCGACGTTGAAGCGATTCTTCCGGCTGCCGGCTTTTCCGGAGCATCTAGCCCTGCATCGCATGGATTGCATGGCCAGCCACGGCGGTCTGGAGTTGTACGAGTATGCGAAGCAGAGGTTTGAGGCGACTCCCGTGGAAGAGGTTCGGCCGGCACTGCTGATTACAGGACAGGATTTGATCGCGGCCGGTTATAAGCCGGGTCCACAGTTTAAAGAACTATTGGCGCAGGCCGAGGACGCACAGCTAGAGGGGCGGATCAGCACGAAGGAAGAAGGGCTGGCGCTGATCCGGTCAATTGCGAACAATGGATCACTCGCGAACAACGGGTCGATTACCTGAGCCTTACTGCTGCACGGGCTCCGGGGCACCGCCTTGCGGAGCTGGATATTGGGAGGTACTCCTGCCCTGGGAGCCATTCGACGACGGGGTCGGCTTTGGATGGTCGATGAGCTTGAAGCCATCCTGGACCACGGAGAAATTCTGCTGGGGCAGATCGGCTTCGAGCAGTCGACTATCCGGAGTGTAGAAAAGCTCCACATTGATCGTGTTTTCCGCGCCCACAGTGACAGTACTGTGCTGCACATCGATCTGCGTGCCGTTGAGCTGTCCACGCACGCTGGAGCCGTGGGTGATGCTTGAAGGAACAAGAATTCCGTCTTGCTTGGGGATGAGAATCCAGGACGTAGGCGGATTCTGAATTGCCAGCCGCGCAAGCAGGATGTAGGCGGCAGGATCGAGGTCGGGCAGCAGAACCAGATGCAGGTGGCGATCGACGGTGTTTTGCGTCTGTTTGCCGTTGGCGGAGACGTTCATCTGGAACCCGCGACCGGTGGGGTCGGCGTTCGCTGTGAAGGTGACGGCGCTGCCGTTGACGTTGCCGTCGAGTTCGTCACGGACGAGGTTGAGGTCTCCGTCGAGCCGTTGCGTATTAGCAAAGCTGTAGTTGAATTTGCTGAGCTTGAGCTGGCCATGAGAGGTCAGGGTGTATCCATTCGGTCCCGGCTGGATGTTGTAGTCGCCCGAGCCAACGGCTTTGTCTCCCTGGTAAACACCATAGTGCGCGGAAGCTGCAGCGAGCGGAGCCGTCTGTGCGTATGCGGCGGAGAGCAGAAAGGACAACAATGGGACAAGCAGCCGGAAAGGGGCAAAAAAACGCATTTAATACCTCATATTCTTCAGACACAGATTGACCGAAAAAGATGCGGAAAACCAGCGATTCGTCATTAGCCGCTGTGGATAGATTAAGGACTGTTGGCATCGCTTGTAAGGGTGACGCTAGACGGAACACGCTCCCTTCCGGGTGATCTGATTTCTGGCTTTCACGCTGTGTAAATATGCGGGACGAGACGGGCTGTAACATGAGGAAAGAAGTGAGAGGTGTATGGACGAAGGACGTTGGGTTTTATTGATCGCAAGTGAGGTGGGTGGCACGGATTCTGTATCAGACCGGGCCATGGAACGGTTAGTGGATGCGATCAGTAAAGAAGGCTATGAGGTTGTCCGGACAGCCACGCCGGAGGACGGGCTGTCGCTGGTGAAATCTGATCCTTCGCATAGCGCAATTCTTCTGGATTGGGATCTGGCGGGCGATCACCAGTTCGATGAGAGGGCGGCGCTCAAGATTATTCGCGCGGTTCGCCGCCGCAACAAAAAGGTTCCTATTTTTCTTATCGCTGATCGCACGCTGGTGAGCGAGTTGCCACTCGAAGTGGTGAAGCAGGTGCATGAATACATTCACCTGTTTGGAGATACGCCGGCGTTCATCGCCAATCGCGTGGACTTCGCAGTCGAGCGCTACAACGAGCAACTGCTACCGCCGTATTTCCGCGAGCTGCAGAAATACACCGACCAGGGCGCGTATTCGTGGGACGCGCCTGGACACATGGGCGGCGTGGCTTTTCTGAAGCACCCGGTGGGCATGGAATTTCATCGCTTCTTCGGCGAGAACCTGATGCGGTCGGACCTGGGCATCTCGACTGCGCCGCTCGGGTCGTGGCTGGACCACATCGGTCCGGCGGGCGAATCGGAGCGCAATGCGGCGCGGATTTTTGGCGCGGACTGGACCTTTTACGTGCTGGGCGGGTCCTCGACCTCGAATCAGATTGTCGGTCATGGGGTGATCGGGCAGGACGATATTGTCCTGGTCGATGCGAACTGCCATAAGTCAATCTGCCATTCACTGACGGTGACGGGCGCGCGGCCGGTGTATGCGACGCCGACGCGCAACGGCTACGGGATGATCGGGCTGGTTCCGATAAACCGCTTCAGTCCGCAGGCAATTCGGCAACTGATCGATGAGAGTCCGCTGACAGTGGGCGTTGCGTCGAAGGAGCTGACGTATGCGGTGGTGACCAACTCCACGTATGACGGGCTTTGTTATGACGTGAATCGCGTGGTGACGGAACTGGCGCAGAGCGTGCCGCGGGTCCACTTCGATGAAGCGTGGTATGCGTACGCGAAGTTTCACCAAATTTATCGTGGACGCTTTGCGATGGATGTGCCGGATGAGATGCCGAATCGGCCGACGCTGTTTGCGGTGCAGTCGACGCACAAGATGCTGGCGGCGTTCTCCATGGCTTCGATGGTGCACATCAAACTGAGCCCGAGAGCTCCACTGGAGTTCGATCAGTTCAACGAATCATTCATGATGCATGGCACGACCTCACCTTTCTATCCGCTGATCGCGTCGCTGGATGTGGCGGCAGCGATGATGGAGGAGCCGGCTGGTCCGACGCTGATGAACGAGACCATCCAGGATGCGATCAGCTTTCGCAAAGCGATGTCGTCGGTGGCGCATCGGCTGCGTGCGGCGGAGGGCGGAGGGGGATGGTTCTTTCGGCTCTTTCAACCGGACCAGGTGACGGACCTTGAGGGTCAGACGCATTTGTTCGAAGAAGCCTCGGACCAACTCCTGGGCACACATTCAAACTGCTGGACACTGAAACCGGGCGAGGACTGGCATGGATTTCAGGATGCAGACATCGCGGACGGGTATTGCATGCTCGATCCGACGAAGGTCACGATCCTCATGCCGGGCGTCAACGCGCAGGGAGTAATAAGTGACTGGGGGATTCCGGCAGCGATT
>DATAQX010000040.1:0-4749 GCA_036264455.1 Silvibacterium sp.
GTCGCGCGCTCCGGACCGTGCGCGACGCCATTGATCATGAAGCCGCACGAGCCGCAGATGCCTTCACGGCAGTCATGCTCGAATGCCACCGGCTCTTCGCCCTTTTCGATCAATGTCTCGTTGAGCACATCGAGGCATTCCAGCATCGACATCTCGGGGTTCACATCGTCCATCGAATAGCCGACGAATGCGCCCGTATCCCTGGGACTCTTTTGCCGCCAGATCTTCAGCGTCAGTTTCATTACTTGTAGCTCCTCTGGCTCGGATGAACGTAGTGGAATTCCAGCGGCTCCTTCAAGAGCTCGGGGCGGCTATCGGGTCCTCGATAGCCCCACGCCGCGACGTAGGAATAATGCTCGTCATCGCGCTGTGCCTCGCCTTCCGGAGTCTGATACTCCTCGCGGAAGTGGCCGCCGCAGGATTCGTTGCGCTCCCGGGCATCGATGCACATCAGCTCGCCCAGCTCGAAGAAGTCAGCCACACGTCCCGCCTTCTCTAAACTCTGGTTCAGATCGTCGCCACTGCCGGGAACGGTCACGTTCTGCCAGTATTCTTCACGGAGTGAACGGATCTGCCCGATCGCAGTTTCCAGTCCCTGCGCCGTACGCGACATGCCGCAGTAGTCCCACATGATCTTGCCCAGCTCGCGATGAAACGAATCGACCGTGCGCTTGCCCTTGATGGAAAGCAGTCTGTCAGTCATTTGCTGAACCGACGACACGGCACTCCGAACTTCGGCGTGGGTTGTGTCAACCTTAGCGAACTTGTTCGTCGCGAGATAATTGCCCACGGTGTAGGGAATGACAAAGTAGCCATCCGAAAGTCCCTGCATCAGCGCGCTTGCACCCAGGCGGTTCGCGCCGTGATCAGAGAAGTTTGCTTCCCCAATCACAAACAGGCCCGGAATAGTGCTCTGCAGGTTATAGTCCACCCAGAGCCCGCCCATCGTGTAGTGAATAGCGGGATAGATGCGCATCGGCACCTTATAAGGATTCTCATCGGTGATGCGCTGATACATATCAAAGAGATTTCCGTAACGTTCGCGAATCGTGTTCTCACCCAGGCGGGCGATTGCAGCTGAGAAGTCGAGATACACGCCGAGTCCGGTTTCGCCCACTCCGCGGCCTTCATCGCAGACTGCCTTCGCATTGCGGGAAGCCACGTCTCGCGGGACCAGATTGCCGAAGCTCGGATAGCGGCGCTCAAGATAGTAATCGCGCTCGTTTTCCGGAATCTGATCCGGGGAGCGCTTGTCGCCTTTCGTCTTGGGAACCCAGATGCGGCCATCGTTGCGCAGCGATTCGCTCATGAGCGTCAGCTTCGACTGATAATCGCCGGAAACAGGAATGCACGTCGGATGAATCTGCGTGTAGCAGGGATTGGCGAACAGCGCACCGCGTTTATGCGCGCGCCAGATCGCGGTCGTATTCGAGCCTTTGGCATTCGTAGAAAGGTAGTAGACGTTGCCGTATCCGCCTGTACCCAGGATGACCGCGTCGGCAATATGCGTGCTGATTGCACCCGTAACCAGGTGCCGAATGACAATTCCGCGCGCCTGCCCGTCAATCACGATGAGGTCCAGCATCTCCGTTCGCGGATACATGGCGACCGTACCGGCATGCACCTGGCGTTCGAGGGCCTGGTAAGCCCCGAGCAAAAGCTGTTGTCCCGTCTGGCCGCGGGCGTAAAAGGTTCTGGAAACCTGCGCGCCGCCGAAGGAGCGGTTAGTCAGCGCACCGCCATACTCGCGCGCGAAAGGAACCCCTTGCGCCACGCACTGATCGATGATCTGTACGCTGATCTCGGCCAGCCGGTACACGTTTGCTTCCCGCGCACGGAAGTCGCCTCCCTTGACCGTGTCGTAGAAGAGGCGATACACGCTGTCGCCGTCGTTCTGATAATTCTTGGCGGCGTTGATGCCGCCCTGCGCGGCAATGGAGTGAGCGCGCCGCGGCGAATCCTGAAAGCAAAAGCATTTGACGTTGTAGCCGAGTTCACCCAGGGTCGCCGAGGCCGACGCTCCGGCCAGTCCCGAGCCTACAACGATGACGGTATGTTTGCGCTTGTTCGCGGGATTAACCAGCTTCAGGTCGAAGCGGGTCTTTTCCCAGGCTTTTTCAATCGGGCCGGAAGGAATTTTCGAGTCGAGTGTCATTTATTTCACGAGCCCCAACAGAACGCTGATCGGGATGGAGATATATCCCAGAACGATGACAACGGCGATCCAGATTGCCGCGCTCTTCAGCAGCGGCGTATATCGCGGATGATTGAGGCCGACCGATTGAAACATGCTCCAGATGCCGTGGCGCAGGTGCAGTCCCAGCAAACTCACCGCGAAGATGTACCAGACCGAAACCCACCACACCTGGAACCCGGCCACAACATTGCCATAGACATCACCCTCAACAAATGTGGCTTGCGGATGGATGATGCCCCCCGTGAAATGCAACAGGTGAAAGATGATGAACGCCAGAACGATTGGTCCGCTCCAGTACATGGTCCGCGACGCATACGAGGAATTGATCGCCTCTTTACGCGAGTAGCCGACCGGTCGAGCCTTCTTGTTGCGCAATGCCAGTTGCACCGTAGCTGTGATATGCAGAGCCACTGCAGCTAGAAGCACAATGCGCACCGGCCACAACAACTCTCCTACACTGTGCAGGAAATGGCTATATGCGTTCAGCTTTTCGGGGCCTTCAAACACCTGCAGATTGCCGAGCATGTGCCCGATCACAAACGCGAACAAGATCGCGCCCGTCACCGCCATGACGATCTTCTTGCCATTCGTGGACTGCCAAAAACTTGCCGCCCGGCTTTCACGCAGTCTTACCGCAGTTGCGCTCATTGAATTTTTCCAGCCTTACGAAGATAAATCATGAACACTCCGGATCCCTTATCTGTTTGCTTCTCCAGCCATCATTGCTGGTGTGCCCATAATTCGACGCAGAGAGATTTTGAATCCGGCTGCGGGAAGCAGTGCGGATGCCTGATCGTTGCTGAGCTGTGGAAGAGTCAACATCTATTATTGGTGTTGAAGAGAGCGAGCGTCAAGGAAGGCAGGGGTGCTCGGTAAACTGCGCGGCGGGCTGAGCCCGGTTCTTCCTGTTAGCTGGGTCGAAGTATTTTCCGATGGCTTTCTGATGACTTGCGGCGGCTGGCATGTTCGAATCGCTTTATGAGCGGAATCGGGACAGTCGAACTCGTCTTTCTCTTGCTGCTTTTTTTCATCGTGGTTTTTGGGATATTCGCCCGAAAGGTGGGAACGCCGTATCCCATCATCATGGTCCTTGGCGGATGGCTTCTCAGTTTTGCCCCCGCGATTCCCGACTTTACACTCAATCCCGATCTGATTTTTCTCGTTGTATTGCCGCCGCTGCTCTACGCTTCCGCATGGACCACCTCCTGGCGCGACTTTCGATACAACATCATCAGCATCTCGTTCCTCGCTTTCGGCCTGGTGGCATTCACCGTTATCGGTGTCGCGTTGGCAGCACCCAGAGTCTTTCCAGGCTTCGATTGGCGATTAGGTTTAGTTCTCGGTGCAATCGTAGCTCCCACCGACGCAATTGCCGCGACTTCCATCGCCCGGCGCATCGGACTTCCCGCCCGCATCGTCGACATCCTCGAAGGGGAAAGCCTCATCAATGACGCGACTGGCTTGCTGGCCCTTCAATTCGCCACGGGGATTCTTGTTCAAAAGCGGATACCCACCATTTCCGGCGGTGTGTTGACGCTGGCCTGGCTCACCGCTGGCGGAGTTGCCATTGGCCTGGCCATCGGCTGGATTGTCGACCACTTCGAACGGCGCATTGATGACGGCCCGATTGAAGTCACAATAAGCATCCTTGTTCCCTACGCAGCCTACCTGTCCGCACAGACCGTTCACGCATCAGGAGTACTGGCGGTTGTCAGTTGCGGTTTGTTTCTCTCGCGACGCAGCGCCCGTCTGTTCTCGCCATCGGTTCGCATAGGGGCCTGGTCCGTCTGGCAATCGTTGACGTTTATTCTCAACGGGCTGGTATTCGTTCTCATCGGCCTTCAATTTCCCTCAGTTCGCGCCACGATTCGCAGCTACAGTCTCTCGACGCTAATTCTCTATGGCGCGATTTTCAGCGCTCTGCTCATCCTGCTGCGGCTTGCATGGGTTTTCCCGGGCGCGCACCTGTCTTATTGGATCCGCCGGCGGTTCTCACATCAGAATGAGACTCCTCCGGAGGCTCGTCAGGTTTTCGTCGTCGGGTGGACTGGCATGCGAGGCGTCGTTTCCCTCGCGGCCGCTCTTGCCCTTCCCACCCTGCTGGTGGACGGCTCGCCTTTCCCTCATCGGAATATGATCGTTTACCTAACGTTCTGCGTGATTTTAGTCACTCTGGTCCTGCAGGGCCTTACCCTGCCGCCGCTGATCCGTTTCCTTGGGCTGGCCGGAGAAGCAGGACCGGACTGCGAAGAATTGGATGCACGACGAATCGTAACGCAAGCTGCTGTCTCTCATCTGGAGGGTGCGAGAGCCCGGGACAACGACAAATCCACTGAAGTGTATGAAGACCTGACCCACCACTACCGTGAGCGGCTGGCGAGTCTCAAAGTAAACACAAGCCCCGGAGAAGTAACGGATCACGAACGTCATCTTGAACTATCGCTGGAGGCATTGAAAGTGGAACGCGAGACAGCGATCCGTCTTCGCAATGAAGGCCGCATCAACGATTCTGTACTGCGGCGAATCGAGCGCGAACTCGACCTGAGCGAATC
>DATAQX010000064.1:0-6567 GCA_036264455.1 Silvibacterium sp.
AATTACCGCTCGACGCAGATTATTCTCGAAGCCGCCTCAGCCGTTGTCGCCCGCAACACGCAGCGCAAAGGCAAGGCGCTGTGGACTTCGCGCCAGGGCGGCGCGCTCATCGGCTACTACGAAGCGCCCGACGGCGAGAACGAAGCGCTCTACATTGCCGACACCATTCAGAAATATTTCCGCAAGGCGGGCGAGCAGCACGAAGAGCCGCGCGTCGCCGTCCTCTATCGCACCAACTCGCAGTCGCGGCTCATTGAAGAAGCGATGCGCCGTTACGGCATCAGCTACACCATGGTCGGCGGCTTCTCATTTTATGAACGCGCCGAGATCAAGGACCTGCTCAGCTACCTCAAACTGGTGCAGAACCCGAGCGACTCGATCGCTCTGCAACGTGTCATCAACACACCCGCGCGCGGCATAGGCAAAACGACCCTCGAAACATTGGAGCGCATCGCTCTCGAAACCGGCATCAGCACCTGGAACGCCATCGGCCGCGCACTGCACGAAAAGCTGCTGCCTTCCCGGGCACTCATCGCTCTCGACACTTTCCGCCGCATCATCGAAGACGCGCATGCGATGCTCGCACCCGGCTTTGCCGACAAGCTCGCCACAGATGTTCTGCCCGAAAATACAAGCTTCGACATTGCTGCTGCCGAGCAGAACGATGCCGATACGGCTTTCGACTTCGGCGACCAGGCCCAGCACACGCTTGCGTTCACCCACGAGCCTGGCGACGAGGAAACTCAACTCGACGATGTGCCGCTCGACGCAACCGCCTTCAATCCGTTCGTCCTCAATCCATTCAAAGATGAGCCGCCCGTTCCGCACGCCGCGCCTTCACAGGCCCCCGAGCCCCAGAGCAAGCCTGCATTCCGTAAACCCGGAGACTCCGCCACTCTGCCCGAACTTATCAAGTTCCTCATCGATCGCACCGGGTATATCCGCTCGCTCGAAGAAGAAGGCACGCCCGAAGCTTTCTCGCGGATTGAAAACCTCAAGGAACTCGCTAACGCCGCCCAGGACGCCGAAGAACGAGGCGAAACGCTCGCCGAATTTCTCGATCACGCGGCGCTGGTCAGCGACACCGACCAATACAAGGCGGACTCACGCGTGACCCTGATGACCCTCCACGCCGCCAAGGGGCTTGAGTTTCCGCTAGTCATTCTTGCCGGTCTTGAAGAGGGACTCTTCCCGCTTTCGCGCACGCTTAATGAGCCCGATCAGATGGAAGAGGAGCGTCGCCTCTGCTACGTCGGCCTCACCCGCGCCATGGACTCGCTGATCGTTACACGCGCGCGCTATCGCCGCCGCTACGGCAACGACATGCCCGATACCAGCCTGCCTTCACGCTTCCTCGAAGAGATTCCCTCGCACCTCATCGAAGACCTCTCGGGCGCGGGCCGGCCGGCGAGCACCTGGAATCGTTATGGGAACAGTTACGGGGGCGGTTATGACAGATCTGCCGGGTATGCCGCATCGCGCTCCAGCCGCAATTCGGACGACGATTCTCCCGGACGCCATTACAGCTACGAGGACGAAGACCAGAGCGCCGTCACTCACACCAGTGCGCCTCGCCCCTATTCTGGACGACCAGCAAAGCCCGGCAACTCGCTCGACAACATTGCCCAATTCTTCACACAACGCGGCGCTTCGATTCCGCAATCTCGCCCGAAGCTCGACATTCCCGCGCCCACCGGCAAAACCGGCCTGAAGAGTGGCCAGCGCGTGCGCCATCCGAAATATGGCGAAGGTGTGGTCTTCCGACGCGAGGGCGACGGGGAAGACGCGAAGGTTACCGTGCAGTTCGCCAAATTCGGAGTGAAGAAGCTGGTGGAAAAGTTCGCCAACCTGGAAAAGGTCTGATCCCGCCCGGCAGCACCCTGATCTACTTCGCTGCCACCTGCGTGGCAGAGACGAAGCTCCGGGCATGGGCCAGTTCGGACCGTGACGACTGCCCGCCACCTGCCGACTGCAGCAGGGTCGCATAGTACCTGGCCGCCGCAGGCTTGTCTCCCGCAGCCTCCGCAGCCGCTCCCGCGTTGTAGAGGCCGTTAAAGCGGTTGGGGCTGAGCTTGAGCGCCACCCGGTACTCCGCCAGCGCCTGTTGCGGCTGGTGGAACTCGAGCAGCATGTCGGCGAGCATCTCGCGGGCGGGGATATCCACTTCGCCCTGCCCCACCTTGTCCTGCAGGTCGGCGGCATCGCGCATCTGTTTCAACGCCTCGTCCTGGTGACCGGCGGCAAAGCTTCCCCAGGCGGCGATTTCGTTACGCTCGATTTTCGCTCCGGTGGAGTCAGCGTAATAGGCGTGCCTGCCCTTCCTCACCTCGGCGATGAGGGCGTCGTACTGTGCCAGATCGGCTCTTGCCTGCTCCTTATGGCGCAGATGTCCATCCCCGATCGCTCGCGCCCACCAGATCATTGTCGCTACCTCGGGCGATGCCCCGGCTTCCGGTTTGAGCGCCGCGGCGGCAGACCAGTCGCGCAGCTCAAGCGCGTAGAAGGCCGGGAACTTGCCGCGGTAGTAGGCCACCATCCAGCTCATATTGCCGCCTCCCATGTCAGGCATCGCCGCGAAACGGTCCACGACGGAGGGGATCTTATCGAGCACTTGCTTCGCGCTTGCATCCTGGCCGCTCTGCAGGTAGGCGTACATCAGGAAGTCGTAGGAGTGGGGCTCATCCATGATGCCGCTCTCGTGCCGCCCCTCGGCGGCTTCCGAGGCCTGAATCGAAGCCAGCTGGGAATCGATGTCCTGTGGCCACATGCCAAGCCGGGCGTAGATGTGTCCCGACATGTGGACGGCGTGTGGTCCAGATGGCGCGATCTCCCCATAGCGGTTGGCCGCCGCGAGGCCGTCAAAAGCCATTACGGGGTTGTCGCAGGAGTGAATGATGTAGTGCACCACGCCCGGATTATCGGGATATTTGGCAAAGAGCGGCGTCAGCACGGCCATCGCTTTGTGCTCCTGCGCCAAGCCGGTGTCATTCGGAGCCTCGGCAGCGAGCAGCGAAAGCGCGTAGAAGGCGCCGGCATCGACATCGTCAGGGTAATGCTGGTAAAGCTTGCCCATGGCTTCCGAGTAAGCGGTGACGCGGGTCATGAAGTCCTGGGTCCCGGGCTTATAGAAGACAGCCAGTGCTGCAATGTATTCGCGCTCTCGTGGAGTCTTTGCTGCGAGCGACCGCGCCTTCTCGAGTTCTTCCCCGCCAATCTTCATCGCACTCTCGTCTGGCCGGTCCCAAATCTGGTGAAACACGCCCATGGCGATGCCCCAGTGCGCCATCGCGCAGTCTGGATCGGCCTTGGCGATATGCTTGAACTGCGGCTGCGCCTCTTCATACCAGAAATCGTGCAGCAGAGCGACGCCCCGGTTGAACGACGCCTGCACCGCCAGCTGGCAGGAAACGGCAAAGGACACCGTGCCCAGCCGCTCGCCAGGCGCGGGAGCCGAACTCATCGTCATGGAGTGCGTGGATTGGGCAACGCCAGCGGTGACGGAAACAGCGATTAGGCAGAGCGCGAGGACTTTCACTTTCATGTCTCGTGCAGTATAGATCAGCCGGCATCCCACCGGCTCACCGTCCCCAGCGTCATCCATCTCGAGGCAGACTGCTCCCTCTTGATTTATCCTCGCAATAGACCACCTCAAGGAAGACGCTGCCTTACATTGGCAGTCAAGGACTATCCATGGCAAATACGAAGACGATTACCGATACCACAGAACGCAAGAAGATCAAGCGGGCCGCCCGCAAGAAGGCCGCACCCAAGGCCCCTCGCACCACCCCGCGCGGCTCCAACAAGAAAAAGACCAAGCAGCTGACCCGCGGCCAGAGCAAGCGTAAGTAGGGCAGCCGAGCACACATAATGTCGTCCGCTCCCGAGAATTTCTCTCGCGGAGCGGCTTCATTCCGGATACACTCCCCTCATTCCATCATTTAGAGGAGTCGGACTCTGCCGCCCCAGGTACTTTCCTGCAAATCCATCGACAAACTCATTGCCGAGTCTGAGAACCCGGAAACAAGCCTTAAGAAGACGCTCGGACCTGTTTCTCTCACCTCACTCGGCATCGGAGCCGTGATCGGCTCCGGCATCTTTACTGTTGTCGGTACAGCAATTGCGGGCGAGAAGTTCGATACCTCGTCCATCCTCAACACCCCGGTTCTCGATTACATCATTCACCACACCGCGCTCGCTGGACGGCCTGGGGCCGGACCAGCGCTTGCTCTCTCGCTCGTGCTGGTCGCCATTGTCTGCGGCTTCACCGGCCTGTGCTACGCCGAGCTTGCTTCCATGATCCCCATCGCCGGTTCAGCCTATACCTACACCTATGCCACGCTCGGCGAGCTCATCGCCTGGATCATCGGCTGGGATCTGATCCTCGAATACGCTTTCTCTAACATGGCTGTCTGCGTTGGATTCGCGGGACACTCCGTCGCCCTGCTCGACTGGTTCGGCATCCATCCCAATCCGCGCTGGATCTCGCCCGCTTATCTGCCTTCCGGCCTCGCGGACCTGCAGGGCAACATGCTCTACGCCCCGGGATGGCACTTCGGCTTCAACTTCCCCGCCTTCCTCATCGTTATGCTCCTCACTGTGATCCTGGTCCGCGGCATCCGCGAATCCGCCGAGACCAACAATGTCATGGTGCTGCTCAAGATCGCTGCCATCCTGCTCTTCATCGGAGTCGGCGCGCAGTATGTCCATCCTGCAAACTGGAAGCCGTTCTATCCCAACGGCTGGTCGGGATTCCTTACCGGCGGCTCCATCATGTTCTTTACCTATATCGGCTTCGACTCCGTCTCCACGGCCGCTGAGGAGTGTAAGAATCCGCAACGCGATGTGCCCATCGGCATCATCGCCACGCTCGTCATCTGCACCATCCTCTACATCGGAGTCGCGGTCGTCCTCACTGGCCTGATCAACTGGACGGCGCTGGTCGACGATGCTGCCCCGGTCGTCAACACGCTCAAGAAGGTCTATCTTGCTCACCCGGGCGCCGCGCTTAACTGGACACGCCTCGCCATCATCATTGGCGCCATGCTGGGCATGATCTCATCCATCCTCGTCTTCCAGATCGGCCAGGCACGTGTCTGGTTCGCTATGTCCCGTGACCGCCTCTTGCCGTCGGCGTTCGCCAAGGTTCATCCCCGCTTCCGCACGCCAGCTGTCGCCACGTGGGTTGCAGGTATTGTCGTCGGCATACCCGCCGGCATCCTCGACATCGGCACCTTCTCCGATCTCTCGAACATCGGCACGCTCTTCGCCTTTGTGCTTGTCTCTGCCGGTGTGCTCATCCTTCGCTATAAGGATCCTGGCCGGCACCGCGGCTTCCGCTGTCCGGGCGGGCCCATCTTCCCGGTGCTCAGTATTTCCTTCTGTGTGCTGCTCATGGCCGGACTACCCATCATCACCTGGCTGCGCTTCTTCGCCTGGCTCGCTATCGGCCTGGTTATCTACTTCTCCTACAGCCGCAAACGCAGCGAGTTTGCCGCGCGGCCCTGAGCTGCAATGAACGTCGAGTCTCTACGCGCCTTTCTGCTCTCACTTCCGCATGTCGCGGAGACGATGCAATGGGGCGACAACCTCGTCTTCTGGGTAGGAGACAAGACGATCGGCGGCAAGATGTTTGCGCTGGCCAACCTCAGTCCCGATAGCCACGGCGTCCTCTCCTTTGCCGCCGGACCGGAGCGCTACGCTGAACTGCTCGAAGTAGAGGGAGTCTTTCCCGCTCCCTATATGGCCCGCATCTATTGGGTCGCCATCGAGCGCTATGACGTCTTCTCCTCGACCGAGCTGAAGGAGCATCTCCGCAACGCACATGGCATCACGTTCAACAAGCTTCCCAGACGGACGAAGGATGCCCTCGCTATGCCTGCGGCTGAGCGGAAGAAGCTAATTGCCGCGCGGAAGAAGCTGCTGGCAAAATCCAAAAAATAGCGCCAGGCGGGACCCCCTTCCCCTCCCCCGGCGTATTTCGCCACTGATTGATTCTAAACGACTTGACTGTAACCGATTGATCCCAAAAAACTTAGCCGTCACCGATTGATTCTGAACAAGTTAATCGACAAGACCGCGCATCCGCTGCTGATCATCCTTCGCACGCCGACAAAAACAAAGAGCCCGGCCGGATACGGCGCGGGCTCTTTGATGGATATCTAATTCAATCTTAGCAGGCAAAGCTTAATTGTCGGCCAACCTCGTAGCGACGGCTCCTACGGCCTCGCTTCGAAGACCATATTGAATGGGGTCTCCGTCGCGCGGCGGAAATGGCTGAAACCTCCCGTGGTCACGGCTTCAGCAATCTTCTTTTCACCCGCTTGCGCTCCCAGTCCCGCGCCCACTTCCTGCGAGAGCGAGGCCGGCACGCAGATAACGGTCGAAGCTGAGTAGTAAATCCGGCCGACGGGATTCAGATTGGCCGCAACGTCATCGCCGGCGATTGGCTCGACGATCATCCATGTGCCGTCCGAGGCAATCGCCTCGTGCACATGGTGCGCCGCGCCAGCCGGATCGCCCATATCGTGCAGGCAGTCGAAGCAGGCGACAAAGTCGTATCCCTTTCCT
>DATAQX010000032.1:0-6283 GCA_036264455.1 Silvibacterium sp.
CATCATTGCTCCGGCGGTCGGTCGCAGCATTGCCGCACCTGACAGCGTTACTGTTTAAGGCATGCCTATCGAGCGCATCGCCATCCTCGGTACGGGACTCATCGGAGCCTCCGTCGGGCTGGCGTTGCGCTCGCATGGCTATACCGGCCACATCACCGGATGGGACCCCGACCGAGCTCAGCTCGCCACTGCTGAAACAAGTGGCGCGATTCATTCCATCGCTCACGACCCGCTCAGAGCCGCGCGCGAAAGCCAGCTCATTCTGCTCAGCGGTCCTGTCTTCACCATAATTGAGTGGCTCGATCGACTCGCGCCCGTTCTTCAATCGGGCCAGGTGGTTACGGACGTCGGCAGCGTGAAGGGCGCGCTCGTTGAGCATGCCGGAGACAGCTACAATCTCGTCCACACCGCTGGTTTTCTGCCCGGACATCCGATGGCCGGCAAAGAAGTCAGCGGGGCAGGGAACGCCGACGGCGATCTCTTCGACGGCGCCGCTTGGCTCTTCACTGAAACGCCTGATTCGCGCTCCATGCACCCGGCGTCGCGCGCAATTGCCAACGAATGGCGCGCCTGGCCGGAGAAATTCGGCTCCCGGGTTCTTGATCTCGAACCCGAGCGGCACGACGTTCTCTGCGCCTGGGTCAGCCACCTTCCTCAATACCTCTCGACTGCTCTGAGCGCACTTCTGGAGGATGAGTTTCCCGCAAAAGACGAAATGCTTCCCATCGGTGGGCGCGCATTGCGTGAGATGACGCGCCTGGGAGCGAGCCCATTTTCGATGTGGCGCGACGTCGCTCACACTAACACCGACGCAGTCGCCGCATCTCTGCTGGCGCTGGAGCAGCGCCTCGCGCACCTGCGTGAGAATCTCAAAACGCCGGAGCTGCGCGACGAGTTCGAGCGTGCCAATCGCTTTCGAGCGGCGATGGCCTCGGAGAAAAAGTAATTGCGCGTTAGCATATTCAACATGTGCCGTGCCGCCATTTTCATCGGTCTATTCTTGTCCGCCTTGTTCGCTTCCGCACAACAGTCGCCTTCACTGTTGGTCGACATCGACCATCGCGCGGCCACGAGCCTCAATGGCCCCTGGCACTATATCGTCGATCCGTATCACGGCGGATGGGGATCGAACACCTCGAACAGCGATGCACCCAGTCCGCGCGGATACGCAAAGAATCGGCACTACGTGCCGGGCGGCCCGCTGCTTGAGTACGACTTCGCCCAATCGCCTGTGATCCAGGTGCCAGGCGACTGGAACTCGCAGAAGGAAAACCTCTTCTACTACGAGGGGCTGCTCTGGTATCAACACGACTTCGACTATCACCCCAAACCGCATACGCACGTCTTTCTGCATATCGGCGCAGCCAACTATGCAGCCCACGTCTTTGTGAACGATGTGCATGTCTGCGATCACGAGGGCGGCTTTACCCCGTTCGATTGTGAGATCACTTCGGCCACACAAGACGGCGGGAACTTCGTCGTCATCGCCGTCGACAATGGACGTGCCCTGGACCATGTCCCGACCATCAAGAGCGACTGGTGGAACTACGGCGGTCTCACACGCGACGTGTCTCTGGTCGAAGTGCCTGAAACTTTCATCGATGATGAATCGCTTCATCTCACCCGCGGCGGCGAGGTCGAAGGCTACGTTCACGTCGTCCAGCCCAGCCCTGGCATGCCCGTCAAGCTCAGCATTCCCGGTCTCCACATCGATCAGAGCGCTGCTGTAGGAGAAGATGGCACGGCAAAATTCTCATTTCGTCCCAGCGGCCTCGAGCCGTGGTCGCCGGAGGATCCACACCTCTACAAAGTTGAGTTCACTGCAGGAGGCGATCATCTTACCGACGAGATCGGTTTCCGCACCGTCGAAGTGCAGGGCGACCAGATTCTGCTCAACGGCAAGCCGGTCTTTCTGCGTGGGGTGAGCGTGCATGCCGAGGCGCCCTATCGCTCCGGACGTGCATGGTCCGATGAGGACGCGAAGACTCTGCTCAATTGGGCGCAAGAACTCCATTGCAACTTCATCCGGCTCGCGCACTACCCGCACGACGAGCGGATGACGCGCCTTGCTGACAAGATGGGCATACTCGTGTGGTCTGAGATTCCCGTCTATTGGAGCATCGACTGGGCCAGCGCACATACTCTCGAGGTGGCGAAACAGCAGCTTCACGAAATGATCCGCCGCGACCACAACAAGGCCTCCGTGATCTTGTGGTCCATGTCAAATGAAACTCCTATCACCGACGAACGTACGGCATTTATCCGCAAGCTTGTTGCGCAGGCGCGGCAGGAAGACCCGACACGCCTGATCACTTCGGCCATGCTCACTCCATTCCACGGCAAGACTGCGGTTCTGGACGATCCATTGGGAGCGGACCTCGACGTACTCGGCTACAACGAATACATCGGCTGGTATATGGGCAAGCCCGAGGATGCGCCCACATACAAATGGGAAGATCCCATGAACAAGCCAGTCATCATCAGCGAGTTTGGCGGAGGCGCGAAGGCCGGCCTGCATGGCCCCGCCGATCAGCGCTTCACCGAGGAATACGAAGCAGAAATCTTCAAGCAGCAGTTTGCCATGTTCCGCGATATGCCATTTCTGCGCGGTATCTCTCCCTGGGTGCTGATGGACTTCCGCTCCCCCACGCGCCTGTTGCCCGGCATCCAGGATGGCTACAACCGCAAGGGACTCATCTCCGACAAGGGCGAGAAGAAGAAAGCCTTCTTCGTCCTGCAGGACTATTACGCGCACATGCAGCAACCCTGAAATTGTTTTCGTTATTCGATAAACTGCACTTGCCATCTCCCACTTTTACGAGGCCCGATTCAGGCATGAAATTGTTACGGACGTTGTGTCGTCTCTCTGCTCTGCCACTTGCCGCAGGGCTTGTCTTCTCTGCCGCCGCGCAGGACAAACCCGCCGCCCCCGAGGAAGACTACGTCAAAGCGCATTACACTAAGTACGAGTACCGCATCCCGATGCGTGACGGTGTCCATCTCTTCACCGCTGTCTATGTACCCAAGGACGCATCACAGAGCTATCCGTTCATGATGGACCGCACGCCTTACAGCGTCGGCCCTTACGGCGAAGACCAATATCCTAAGCATCTCGGCCCATCCGATGAGTTTGAAAAGGCGGGATACATCTTCGTCTATCAGGACGTGCGCGGACGCTTCATGTCGGAAGGTACTTTCGTCGAAATGCGTCCCCACATCGACGTAAAAACATCGCCGAAAGATGTAGATGACAGCTCCGATACCTACGACACCATCGACTACCTGCTCAAGCACGTGCCCAACAACAACGGACGCGTCGGCATCTGGGGGATTTCCTATCCGGGCTTCTATACCTCGGCCAGCATCATCGACTCGCACCCAGCGCTCAAAGCCGCATCGCCGCAGGCGCCTATGACCAATCTCTTCATGGGCGATGACGGGTATCACGGAGGTGCATTCATGCTCGACGCCAATTTCGGCTTCTACACCTTCTTCAAGCCGCAAGAGAATCCGACGAGGCCGAAACCCTCTGTCCCGTTTGACTTCGGCACGCCCAATGCCTACGAGTTCTATCTCAAGGCTGGGCCCACTTCGAACCTCGACAAGCTTTACCTCAAGGGCACGAATCCGCTTTTTAACGACCAGATGTACCACACCACCTACGACGACTACTGGAAGGCTCGCGACCTCTCGCAGCACATGAAGAACATTCACTGCGCTGTTCTTACCGTCGGCGGTTGGTTCGACGCAGAGGATTTATCCGGGCCCCTGCGTACCTATGACGCGATCGAGAAGAACAATCCCGGAACAGTCAATACCATCGTCGAAGGTCCCTGGGTGCACGGAGGCTGGGCGCGCAGCGACGGCGACCACCTGGGCGATGTGAAGTTCGACGCGAAGACCTCGGAATATTTCCGCAAGAATATCCAGTTCCCGTTCTTCGAGTACTACCTCAAGGACAAGGGCGCGGCCATGCCTGAAGCATATGTATTCGAAACAGGCACAAATGTCTGGCGCAAGTACGATTCCTGGCCGCCGGCGCAGGCCAGGCCGCGCGAGTTGTACTTTCACGCGGGAGGAAAGCTCTCTTTCGACCCGCCCGCTGCAAGCGAAGGGGCTGACTCCTATGTGAGCGACCCTGCTCATCCCGTACCCTTCGTCGGATATGTAACTGACACAGTGCCACAACGCTACATGGTCGATGACCAGCGTTTCGCCTCCACCAGGCCTGACGTTCTTGTCTACCAGACAGAGCCGCTCACCGAAAATGTAACCATCTCTGGTCCAATCTCGCCTAAACTCAAAGTAGCGACGACCGGAACGGACTCCGATTTCGTCGTCAAGCTGATCGACGTCTATCCAAATGACTATCCCGACCCGGATACCGCCAGCGCGACCGGCAAGCGTGTGATCGATACGCCGGCTCTGCGCATGGGCGGGTACCAGCAGCTACTGCGCGGTGAGCCGATGCGCGGAAAATTCCGCAATAGCTGGGAGAAGCCGGAGCCTTTTGCCCCGGGCAAAATGGCCGAGGTGGACTTCACCATGCCTGACCTCGATCACACCTTCCGAAAGGGTCATCGCATCATGGTGCAGATTGAAAGCTCCTGGTTTCCGCTGGTCGATCGCAATCCGCAGACATTCACAGACATCCCCAATGCCAGCCCTTCAGACTTCAAGCCGGCAACGGAGACAGTATTCCACTCCAGCGAGGCGGCTTCCGGAGTCGAAGTGCTTGTTCTGCCACAACCCTAGGACGTATCAAGCTGTGCATCGCGCAAGCATTTGGTTCTTAATTTGAAAGTGTCATCAGCCCGGAGCCTGTGGTGGATTTGCCGCTGCAGGCGCGGTCAGCGATTCACCCCGCTCGCCAGATAGCCGCCATCGATTACCAGAATCTCTCCTGTTACAAACGAGGCCGCATCCGAAGCCAGGTAAATCGCCCCGCCTGCAATCTCATCCAGCTGTCCAAAACGGTTCATCGGAGTCCGCATCAGCAACTCGCGTCCCCGGTCTGTATTCGATACCAGCTCGTCGTTTAACGCTGTCGGAAAAATGCCCGGCGCAATCGCGTTCACCGTTACTCCATGCGGCGCGAACTCCACCGCAAGCGATTTCGTCAGCGCACCCACCGCAGCCTTGCTGGCTCCGTATGCCGCCACATCGCGGAACGCGACCAGCGTTGCCAGGGAAGCGATATTCACAATGCGCCCATAGTTTTGCTCGATCATGGTCCGGCCGAAAACCTGGCAGGCGCGCAGCGTTCCCGTCAAATTCGTATCCAGAATTCTTGACCAGTCTTCCTCTGAGCATTCGAGCGTAGGAACGCGCAGCGTCATACCTGCAGAATTTACCAGGATGTCTACACGTCCAAAATTGCGCCGCACATTTTCGTGCAGCGATTCAATTGAGGCGCGATCCCGTACATCGACGACCTGTCGCATCGACCGCCGTCCCAGAGACTCGATCTTTCCCGCTGTCAGGTCCACCTCGTCGGCGCGGCGCGAGGCGGCAACAACGTCCGCTCCAGCTGACGCCAATCCCAGGGCGATGGATCTTCCCAGACCGGAGGTCCCACCGATGACCACGGCACATCGTCCCGTCAAATCGAAATAGCTACCGCTCAAATTGGATACTCCGAATACGATTGATTACTCCGGGATACAAACTTAATCCCAGCCCGAAGGAATCAAATTCTAGCACGCAAATTCTGCGATGCCACAGTGACTTCGAATTTGAGAGTAGCAAAAAGTCCACACATCCCCCTTGACAACTCTAAAAAAAGAGCAATATCGTTCGGTTTGTCGGAAAATTCAGGCTTCGGAAGTCTGCCCGCCAAGCCTGATTTCCCTCGCTGTCATCGAACAACGTGCTGAAAGTAAGTTAGCGCAGGGCTAAATAGTACTGGACACGAACAAATGTTCTATATCCCCTGCAAATCGATGCAAGAACGGATCGACGTGATCTATAGGGCCCGCGCTTGCACGCACGTGCTAGTTATCTGCTCCACACATTTGGAGGTCAAATGAAATCGGCTAAATCGACATTACTCAGTGTTCTGCATTCCGCACGCGCCAGAACACATGTCCTCGCAATTCCGTTCTGCTTGGTCGCGCTTCTCACATTTTCCCTGATGAGCCTCGCCCAGGTTCTCTACGGCACGCTCACCGGAACCATTACCGATAAGAGCGGTGCTGTTGTGCCGAACGCGAACGTGACGTTGACGAATCAGGACACGGGACAGGTCCGGACTACGACGTCCAACGGCCAGGGTGACTACCTC
>DATAQX010000224.1:0-13705 GCA_036264455.1 Silvibacterium sp.
TAAACTCGACCGAGGCGAACCCCGCAACCGCCTGCTCCACGGCAATGCGCGTCTCTTCGGAAGGGCCAACCAGGCGGATAAGCAGATGAGCCTCGGCCTTGTCTGCGATCACATTCGTTGCCCGGCCGCCTTCGATCGTTCCGATATTCAGGGTGCTGGGTCCAACGTCCTCCGAAACCGGAAGCTTGATTTTCAGCACCCGGTCCAGCGCTTCAACCAGCTTGTGCACGGCGCTGTCACCCAGCTCCGGATACGCGGAGTGGGCCATCTTTCCCGTGGCCCGGACTGCGACCCGCAGCGCGCCCTTCGAGGCGACCGCAACGCGGTTGTCGGTAGGCTCGCCGTTGATGAGGAAGCGGCTGCCGCGCGGATTCCTGTTCGCCACCTTCGCGCCCGCCGAGTCGCGCTCCTCGCCGACGACGAAGAGCAGGCCCACCTTCACGCCCTGCTCGCGCAACCGTTCCGTCGCCGCGATCTGTGCGGCGATAATACCCTTCGCATCGCAGGCGCCCCGGCCGTAGATGAATTCTTCATCCTCACTCGACGGGATAAAAGGGGGAACTGTATCGGTATGCGTCGAAAAGACAACCTCCGGAGTCTCGCCTGCCGTGTGCGCATAAATGTTGAAGCGCTTGCCCTGGCAGCGGCTTTCCCGATCCTGCTCGACCGGCATGATTTCAATTGCGAAGCCGCGCGAGCGAAGAAATTCTGCGAGAAATTCTCCCACATCGCATTCATTGTAGGTAATCGACTCGATGTCGATGAGTCGCCGCGTCAATTGAATCGCATCGAATGCGTCAACCGGGGCAACAGCAGGACTGCTGGAGTTCGCGCTCATCGAATTTCAGCATACCTGACGAAAGCTGGAATGTAGGCGAGAGAATGTCCGGTAGTGGATGAATTGAAACCACTGGGCTGTTTCCCCTCCGAAATAAATGGCTTGCTTCCGGATAGTCCGTGATTCGGGAGCAACAGTCCGATTTTCGTCCACGCTCGTGATTTTTTACGGCTTCTCAGAGCTGCTTCTATAGTGGAAGGGGCTGAACCTCGGCTTTTTCAATCACTGTACAAGGTTGAAAACGAGGTTAGACAATGACTGGCGACACAGACGTCCTCATCATCGGCGCAGGGCCGACCGGCCTGGTGTTGGCTCTCTGGCTGACGCGGCTCAGAGTGCGTGTAAGGATCATCGATAAGACGGCGGAGCCAGGAACGACATCGCGCGCGTTAGCCGTTCAGGCAAGGACGCTCGAACTATACAGCCAGATCGGTCTTGCCGACGCGGTCATTGAACGTGGATGGCGGACCAATGCCGTGAATCTTTGGGTTGCCGGGAAGAAGACAGCACGGGCCATCTTCGGCAACATAGGCACGGATATCAGCCCGTATCCCTATGCGTTGATCTTTCCCCAGGACGAACACGAACGCCTGTTGATCGATCGCCTGGCTGAAGCTGGCGTTCACGTTGAGCGCCGAACGGAACTCCTGCGCTTCGAGAATGCGGTTGGCCGTGTGTGTGCGCGTCTGAAGCGGCCGGATGGAACCGAGGAAACATGCGAGGCTGACTACATTGCCGGGTGCGACGGGGCACGTTCCACCGTTCGCGATGTGCTGGAAATCGGTTTTCCGGGTGGAACGTATTCCCATCTTTTCTATGTCGCCGACGTGGAGGCGGACGGAGCAATCATGAACGGCGAGTTGCATGTCGGGCTGGACAGGACCGACTTTCTCGCGATGTTCCCCCTGGATGGCAAAGGGCGCGCTCGACTTGTCGGGACAGTATGCGAGGAAGCCGAACACGACCATGAAGACCTGTCGTGGGACGACGTCGGAAAGCAAGTGATCGCATGGATACGCATCGATATCAAGCGCGTGAACTGGTTCTCAACCTATCACGTGCACCATCGGGTCGCCGATCATTTCGCAAAAGGCCGCGCCTTTCTGCTGGGCGACGCCGCCCATATCCACAGTCCCGTCGGCGGACAAGGCATGAACACCGGCATCGGCGACGCGGTGAACCTGGCCTGGAAACTCGCCGCCGTCCTGCATGGGCGGGCGAACGGATCACTGCTCGACAGCTACGAACCGGAACGAATCGCCTTTGCCCGGCGCCTGGTCGCAACGACCGATCAGGCTTTCACGATTGTCACCAGCCCCGGCGCGGTGGCGCGGCTGTTGCGACTGCATATCGTGCCATTCCTGGTGCCGTTATTTTTCCGGTTTAGGGCGGTGCGGCGCTATATGTATCGCACCATCTCACAGACGGAGGTCAACTACCGCGAAAGCAGCTTGAGCGAGGGGCGGGCGGGAGCGGTTCACGGCGGTGATCGGTTGCGTTGGGTGCCGGTGACTCTGGATGGCGTCGAGAGGGACAACTTCGCGCCGCTGACATCGCTTGACTGGCAGGCCCACGTGTACGGAGAAGCCAACCCCCAGGTCAAGGCAGTGTGTGATGAGCGGAACATACAGCTATGCGTCTTTCCCTGGCGTGGGGAGATGGGTCGAGCGGGCCTGCGGCGCGATGCCGTCTATCTCCTGCGGCCCGATGGCTACGTGGCCTTGGCGGACCCTGAAGGCAACGCGATGGCGATTGCTTCCTACCTCGACGCGCGCAGGCTATCCGCGATGAGGTAGAAGCCGATCCATTCGTAATTCTCTCCAAGGCAGTCTGCGTTCTGTCCCATCGCCAGCTATTCCAGCGATGTTTCCTTACAATACACAGAGATGAATCCCGTCCAAACCTTTTCGTCGTCGCTCAAGACAATTGAAGACCTGTATGGGCCGGCAGGGCGCCTCGAAGCGTTGTTGAACACAGGCGCGCCCGATGCGAAGTACGCTGTGCTGGTGTGCCATCCTCATCCGCTCGGCGGCGGAACCATGCACAATAAAGTCGTCTACCACGCTATGAAGGCCTTCCAGGGCTTCGGCCTGCCTGTGCTGCGCTTCAACTTTCGCGGAACGGGATTGAGCGAGGGCCAGCACGATCATGGACGCGGCGAGCAGGATGACGTTCGCGCAGCGCTCGACTGGCTCGACCATGAGTTTGAGTTGCCGATTTTGTTCGCGGGATTCTCCTTCGGGTCCTACGTAGGCATGTGCGTGTGCTGTGACGATCCACGCGTGAAGGGCCTTGTGGCTCTGGGTTTGCCTGTGCATGCCGAAGGGCGCGATTATCGTTACGATTTTCTCGCTACCTGCAGCAAACCCAAGCTTTTTGTCAGCGGAACGCGCGACCAGTATGGCCCTCGAGCCAGGGTTGAATCAGTAGAAGCCACTGCCGCACCGCCCAAAGAGATGGTATGGGTTGAAGAAGGCGATCACTTCTTCGCAGGTAAACTGGATCAGGTGCAGCGTGCCATCCGCGACTGGTGCGAAGCGCACTTTCTATCTTTGGTTGTGCGATGACCACGCTCGATTCGCTCCATTCTGATGCCTCTGCCATCTTCGCTCATGCTCTGAAGGCTTGTGATATCCCGCAGGCATTCGACCGGCACCTGCGCTTTGAAGGCAAGACTCTGATCCTGCAGTCATCGCCTCGGCTCAAGCCCCTCGCCATTCCTCTTGATCAGTACAAACGAGTCCTGGTCATCTCCTTTGGCAAAGCTGGGCTGACCATGCTCAATGCACTCCTGGACCGCCTGCCGCCCAAAATGCATTTCCGTGGTGTCTGCTCTGCGCCTCAGATTCCGAAGAAGCGTACCTGGCGCATCCGCTACTTCGCAGGCGGTCACCCGCTGCCAAACGAAGATTCTCTCGAAGCCGCTCGGGAGGCCCTGAAGTTGCTGAAGCGCACGCGCAAGCATACTTTCCTCGTCTTCCTTATCAGCGGAGGCGGTTCGGCCATGCTCGAACTTCCCCTCGACCAGAAAATCTCGCTCGACGACACCATCGCCTTTCATGAAACGCTGATTGCCTCCGGCGCGAGGATCACTGAGATCAATACTGTTCGTAAGTACTTCTCTGCCGTGAAGGGCGGACGTCTTGCCCTGGCCGCGCCCGACGCAGAAAAGCTTTCTCTGCTGTTGGCCGACGTGCCGCTCAAAGATCTGGCCGCCGTGGCATCATCTCCGACGCTGCCAGATCACTCCACTCCGCAGGAGTGCGCTGAGATTCTTGAGCGCTTCCACCTGCTTGAGAAATTTCCACAGAGCGTGCGCGAGTATTTCGAAGGGCTGAAGCTCAGCTCGGCGCCGCCACGCAGCCCCGAGGAACAGGCCTTCACTCACGCACAATTCGACACGCTGCTCTCGAATCACGACTTCGTGAACGCTGCGCGTGATCACGCGCAATCGCTCGGATATAAGGTCGTGATCGACAACACCTGCGACGATTGGGACTACCGCGATGCCTCGCAATATCTACTCAAGCGATTTCATGAATTGCATCGCGAATTCCCCAGACTCTGTCTGCTTTCGAGCGGCGAGGTGACGGTGAATATCGACGGTCCTTCCGGATGCGGCGGCCGCAACCAGCATTTTGCGCTCTACTCGGCCTTCGATCTTGCGCAACATGCAGGAGAGCCGATGGTCGTCCTCAGCGCGGGATCAGATGGAATTGACGGCAATAGTCCGGCGGCGGGCGCCATCGCCGACCCGACTACGATTGCACGCGCGCGTGACTATCGCTTCAATCCGGAAGCCACTCTGGAGCATTTCGACAGCTGCACGCTATTCACCTCCCTCGGCGACACCATCATCACCGGGCCTACCGGCAACAACCTGCGCGATTTGCGAATTCTTCTCACCGCGGGCTGACGAACTTTCCCCTCCTGTATCCTGAACGGAAACCCTATTCATTCCGTATCACTGAACGGGATCGAGTTCAGGAGACACGATGATTTCTTTTGTCGAGAATTGGATTTCTACCCTCTGGTTGGCGCTGCTCATCATCTGGGTGCTTGCTGGGATCGGAGCCAAGCGCAGCACCACCAGGCAAACCGAAAGTTCGCGGCTTCTGCAGTTGGGTATTGAATTCCTTGGGTTTTGTCTGCTCTTTGGCGGCTGGTTTGACCGCGGCTGGCTGGCAATCCGTATCGTGCCGCGGATTCCGGCGGTTGTGTTCACGGGGCTGGCGATGACACTGGCCGGGATGGCCTTCTGCTACTGGGCCCGCGCGGTCCTTGGCCGCAACTGGAGCGCAAACGTCACCATCAAGCAGGATCATCAACTCGTCCACCGCGGGCCGTATAGCCTTGTGCGGCATCCGATCTACACCGGGCTGCTGTTTGCGATGCTCGGAACCGCGCTCGTCTATGGGCACGTACGCTGCTTTGTGGGCGTATTCTGCGCCGGCTTGGGCTGGTGGCTGAAGCTGCGGGTTGAAGAGCAATTCATGCTGCAGCAATTCGGTGAGCAATATTCAAGGTATCGGCAGGAAGTGCGCGCGCTGATTCCGTTCGTGTTGTAATGCGCTCATTTCGCTGCCATACGCGCCGCATGCAGATGTTGCAGCGGATAGACGTTCGTCTCATGCTGCTGGAGCGCCTCGATGCCCTCGGCTGCGGCGCGGGCCGCGGCAACCGTCGTTATCGTCGGAATACGCTGCGTGACGGCGGCACGGCGGATCGCCTTTTCGTCGAAGAATGTATCTTGCCCGTGCGGTGTGTTTACGATGAGCTGAATGCGCTCGCCCTTGATCAGGTCCACGACATTCGGACGGCCTTCCTTTACCTTGTAGACGCGCTCAACCACCAATCCCGCGCGCTCCAGCACATTGGCCGTTCCTTCAGTCGCGACAATGTGGAAGCCGAGCTCGACATATTGCTTCGCCAGCTCGACAATCTGCGCCTTGTCGCGATCATTGACACTGAAAAAGACCGTACCCTTGAGCGGCAGGCTCTGTCCGGCGGAGAGCTGTGCCTTGGCAAATGCTTCGCCGAAGTTATCGGCCACGCCCATCACTTCGCCTGTCGATTTCATCTCCGGACCGAGCACCGTATCCACACCCTGGAACTTATTCCATGGAAAAACCGGTGACTTCACGTAATAGTAAGTGCCCGTTTCAAGATCCTGCCCTGACGCAACCTGTTCTGGCAGAAGCTCGCGCAGCATGCGGCCCGTCATCAGGCGTGAGGCGATCTTAGCCAGCGGAACACCCGTGGCCTTCGAAACATAGGGAACTGTGCGCGAGGCGCGCGGATTGACTTCAATCACGAAGACCTTGTCCGGCTGCCCGGGCCTGCGCTGGATGGCGAATTGCAGATTTACCAGACCTACCACGTTCAGCGCCAGCGCCAGCTTGCGTGTGTACGTGCGAATCGTGTCGAGCGTCGCCGGAGCAATATCGACTGCCGGCAACACGCAGGACGAGTCGCCCGAGTGGATGCCGGCTTCCTCGATATGCTGCATAATGCCGGCGATGAGCACGTCCTTCCTGTCGCAAAGCGCATCAACGTCGACTTCAATTGCATCTTCGAGAAAATGATCGATCAGGATAGGCCGGTCGTGCGAGTATTCGACGGCCTCCTTCATATAGCGCGAGACAGCCGCGCTGTCGTAAGCGATCACCATGGCGCGTCCGCCCAGCACATACGAAGGCCGCACCAATACTGGATAGCCGATTTGTTCCGCCCCGGTCAAAGCCTCTTCTACGCTGGCTGCCATCACGCCCGGCGGCTGCGGAATGTCGAGTTTTTCGAGCAGTCTGCCGAAGCGTTTGCGATCCTCGGCAAGATCGATCGATTCGGGTGAAGTGCCGATAATGGGCACACCGGCTGCTTTCAGCCGCATCGCAAGATTCAGCGGCGTCTGCCCGCCGAACTGAACAATCATTCCGATCTCAGCGCCCGACGAAGCCTCGTGCTCGTAAACTGCCAGCACATCTTCCAGCGTTAACGGCTCGAAGTACAACCGGTCGCTCGTGTCGTAGTCGGTCGAGACGGTTTCCGGATTGCAGTTGACCATGATCGTCTCGTAACCGTCCTCCTTTAGCGCAAATGCGGCGTGGCAGCAGCAGTAATCAAACTCAATTCCCTGCCCGATGCGGTTGGGACCGCTGCCCAGAATAATGACCTTGCGCTTCGCCGTCGGCGCGGCCTCGTCTTCTTCGTCGTACGTCGAGTAGAGATACGGCGTCATGCTTTCGAACTCTGCCGCACAGGTATCCACGAGCTTGAAAACCGGCCTGATGCCATGCTGATACCGAAGCCCGCGAACTTCAGCCACGCCTTCATTGGTCGGCGTGCCCCACACTTCTGCGATGCGCTCATCGGAGATGCCCATGCGCTTGGCTTTGCGCAACAACTCGGGCGAGATGCTTGCCGCACCCTGCTCGCCCACCTGGGCAATCGTATCCGTCACTTCCTTGATGTGATAGAGGAACCACGGATCGATTGAGGTCATGCGCGCAACTTCCCGCACCGTGAGGCCCTGGCGAAACGCGAAGCGGATATAGTTGAGCCGCTCGGGTTGAGGTGTGACCAGGCGCTGTGTGAGCCGTCGTGGTTCAATCTCTTCGGAGCCAATCTTCTTTCCGGTTTCAAGCGAGCGCAACGCCTTCATGAACGATTCTTTGAAGGTGCGGCCGATGGCCATCACTTCGCCCACCGATTTCATCTGCGGACTCAGAGTTTCATCCGCACCCGGAAATTTCTCGAATTGCCACTTGGGAATCTTTGTGACCACGTAGTCGATGCTCGGCTCGAAGCAGGCCGGAGTCATCTTCGTGATGTCATTGGGAATTTCATCGAGCGTGTAGCCCACGGCTAGCTTGGCCGCAATCTTGGCGATCGGGAATCCGGTTGCCTTCGACGCCAGAGCCGAAGAGCGTGAGACGCGCGGGTTCATCTCGATCACTGTCATGCGTCCGGTCGTGGGGTGCACGGCGAACTGCACATTCGAGCCGCCCGTCTCAACGCCGATCTCGCGAATCACCTGAATTGCCGCCGTGCGCATCGCTTGATATTCGCGATCGGTGAGCGTCTGGGCGGGCGCGACGGTGATTGAGTCGCCCGTGTGCACGCCCATCGGATCCACATTCTCGATCGAGCAGATAATGATGACGTTGTCGGCGAGGTCCCGCATCACCTCAAGCTCGTATTCCTTCCAGCCCAACACAGACTCTTCGATCAGGCACTCGTGAACCGGAGAGAGATCGAGCCCGCGTGAAAGAATCTCCATCATCTCTTCGCGGTTGTAGGCGATTCCGCCGCCCGATCCGCCGAGCGTGAACGACGGACGGATAATCACCGGGAAGCCAATCTTGTTTGCAAAATCCGTGCCGTCACGGAGGTTGTTCACCAGTGCCGAACGCGGCACGTCGAGCCCGATGCGCGTCATCGCATCTTTGAAGAGCAGCCGATCTTCAGCCTTCTTGATGGCTTCGAGTTTCGCGCCGATCAATTCAACCCCGTACTTGTCGAGCACACCGGCGTCCGAAAGATCGACCGCAAGATTGAGTGCCGTTTGCCCGCCAACTGTTGGCAGTATCGCGAACTTTCCTGTGCGGCCCTCGGTACTGAGCATCTCCGACTCGATACGGATGATCTGTTCGAGATACTGCGGTGTCAGCGGCTCGATATAGGTGCGGTCGGCAAGCTCGGGATCGGTCATGATCGTGGCGGGGTTTGAGTTCACCAGCACCACCTCATAGCCCTCAGCCTTGAGCGCCTTGCAGGCCTGCGTACCGGAGTAGTCGAACTCTGCCGACTGGCCGATGACGATCGGGCCGGAGCCGATCACGAGAATCTTGGTGATGTCATTACGACGTGGCATTCTTAATCAAACTTTCTCGGTTGTTACTCTGGAGGCACGGCTGAAGCCGTGCCCTTTCAAAGAATCCCAATCGGATCGGAGAATCCTCCTCACCCTTTCCACTCCTCCATCATCTTCCGGAAATCCCGGAAGAGATAATTCGAGTCGTGCGGACCGGGGCTGGCCTCTGGATGGTACTGCACGCTGAAGAGCGGCATGGTGCGGTGGCGCAGGCCTTCGAGCGTGTTGTCATTCAGGTCGATGTGCGTAAGATCCACGTCGCTGGTCTTGAGCGAATCGGGATCGACAGCGAAGTTGTGGTTGTGGCAGGTTATCTCCACCTTGCCGGAATCGACCTGCTGCACCGGATGATTGCCGCCGTGATGTCCGAATTTCAGCTTGTAGGTTTTGCCGCCGAGCGCGAGCCCGATGAGCTGGTGCCCGAGGCAGATTCCGAAGATCGGCGCGCGTCCGGCCAGCTTGCGAATATTCTCCTGCGCGTAGGTCACCGGTTCAGGATCGCCTGGCCCATTCGAGAGGAAGATTCCATCGGGATTGAGTGCCAGCACGTCTTCCGCCGAGGTTTCTGCCGGAACCACTGTTACGCGGCAGCCTTCCTTCGAGAGCATGCGCAGAATGTTCTTCTTGATACCGAAATCATACGCAACCACGTGCAGATCGGGCCGCTTGTCCGGCACAAGGTCCGCATGCTGTTGCAGCGGATCGGAGCCATCGTGCTCCCATTCATAGCGTGCCTTGGTCGAAACTACTTTCGCCAGATCCGTGCCGTCCATCTTGCGGATTGAGCGGGCCTTCTCGACCAGTGCATCGGAGTTGCTCTCGATCGACGAGATCACCCCTCGCATCACGCCGTGCGTCCGCAGATGCCGAACCAGGGCGCGCGTGTCAATCTCTGAGATCACCGGAACCTGAAAGCGCTCGAGGTACTCGTCGGCGACCTGCTGTGAGCGCCAGTTCGAAGAGATAGGCGAAAATTCCCGCACCACCAGGCCTTCGATGTAAGGCTTGTTCGCCTCATTGTCGTCGTTATTGGTGCCGTAGTTGCCGATCTGCGGATTCGTCAGAACGACAATCTGTCCAGCATAGGAGGGATCGGTGAAAATTTCCTGATAGCCGGTAAGGGAAGTGTTGAAAACTACTTCGCCATAGCACTCGCCCTTAGCGCCATAGCCTTCACCGCGGAAGATGCGCCCGTCTTCGAGCGCAAGTATTGCCTGCATTGCTTCTCCGTCTAAGGCATTTCCAGAAAACCGTGCCATTTTGGGCTTTCTTCCGGGTCGCCGCTCGCTGCTGGTCGCGTCGACTTGTGGGCCGAGGCTTCGGAATACACCATTTCTGAAAATGCTCGTGGATTCAATAGATTTTATCAGGTACAGGCCCTCAAGGCGCGTTCATCGAGTGTTAATTCTCCAAAGAAAAAGCCCCGGTTTGCGACCGGGGCTCAGTGCCTGCTGCAAGTGTCTACTGCTGCGGAGGTGCGGGTGGTTGCTGCGGAGTTGGCGGCGCCGGCTTCTGCTCCTCCTGCAGTTTCTGTTGTTGCCCGGGAACCGTGACCTCCTGCCCCTGCTTCGCCGGTTCAAGCCCGGGAATCGTCGGCGCAGCATTCACGTTGCCCGTGACCGCTTCCTGAATCGAGATGCCATAGCGGTCGAGTGTGCTGGCCAGAATCTGCAGGAGCGCAGCACGGTCAATGGCATACTTTGCAGTCGTCGAGATTACGCTATTCTCCGCCGTAGCGAGTGCGCGCTGCTGTTGCAGCACAAGAGCAGTCGTGGAGGCGCCAAGATGCAGCTTCTTCAATTCGGCGTCCAGACTCTGTCTGTCATAGTCGCGGGTTGCTATCGCCGATTGAACAGCCGCGCGGTCGTTGGTGAGCGCAAACTGCGCATTGACGACGTTCATCCGGGTCTGCACATAGATCTGCTGCAGCCGCATCTGCGCTTGGCGGTATTCCAGCTGCGACCGCGCCTGCGCGGACTGCGCCTGGCGATTACGGATGGGAATACTGATATTCACGCCCGCGCCTTTATTCGGGCTGCTGCTGTTAAACAGATTCGAGAACGCGCTTCCGAAGGTGACCGGGGGGAAGCTTCCCGGCGGACATGCCACACCGGTCTGGAAATTCACGCAGTATGGGCTTTGCATTCCGCCCAGCCCTGAGGCTCCGTAAAAGGCGTAGGCATCGACCGTTGGCAACAGGCCATTCCTCTCGCCTTTCAGCGTGATTTCGTCATTCTTTAGAACGATGACAGCCTGCTCGACCGAGGGGCTATTGGCGTTGGCCTGACGCACCAGGTCGTCGGCTGATTCGCGCTCCTCGGGCGTCTCAATCAGGCTCACGCGATCCGTTGGAATCACCGGGGCATTCGCCAGGGTTGGATCCTCCAGGCTGCGCGCGATGGCCTGCTTCATTACCAGCTGTTGATATTCGAGATTGCTCTGCGAAGCAATCACCGCCTGTTTGTCGGTTTCTACTGAGCTTTGGGCGCTGACCACGTCGAGAGGTGCCATGGTGCCGATCTCAAGCGCTTTTTTATCGTCTTCGAGCAAACGTGTCGACTGTTCGAGCGCGCGCTGCTTCGCCTGCAGGTCTTCAAAGGCGCTCACCAATCCCCAGTAGATGTTCTCAACCTGGTTGATGGTGAACAGCAGCTGCTGACGGAAAGCCGAATCGGCAATGCGGCGGTTGTTCTTTGCCTGAATGATGAACCGGCCGTTGATACCCCATCCAAAACCCTGCAGCAGGTGCTGAGTAAGCTGCATGTTGAACGACGTCTGATAGGCCGGACTGTACGTGTTGAAGATGCTGTTCGATGCGGAGTAGCTGTTGTCGAAGGTCACCCCGAGGGTCGTGCCGGTGACGAAGCCCTGACTGTAGCCAAAGTTGTAGGTGTTCGTGTTCTGGTTCAGCTTCGAGCTGCCCGAGAAGAGTGGATTCAATTCTTGTGTAGATTGCCGCTGCAGTTGAATCTGTCCCGTCAGCACAGGATCCATATCTACCGGTAGTGGTCCGCCGCCGTTGGTGGTCAAAGAAAGTCCGCCCGCGCCTGCACCGGCGCCGCCGGCTGCAACGCTGGTGCCGCCCGGACCGCCACCGCTGCTTACTGTCGTACCCGGTCCGCCCAGCGTGCCGGTTACCAATCCGCTATTCACACCCAGAAAAAGTGCGCCGGAGCGGGTTCGCAAAATATCTGTGTCTGCAATGTCCAGGTTAAAGCGTTGGATCGCGATGTCGTAGTTGTTTTCAAGCGCCAGCATGACCGCATCGCTCAGGCTCAGATAAAGTTTTCCACCCTTCATCAGGTCTTCAAGACGCGGCGAGTTCAGGAAGTTTGCGGGAGGCGCCGTGGTCGGCATATAAGGCGCAATCGGATTTGGGAAGTGACTCCTTGGCCTGCTGAAGTCGCGCGGCGTCGGCCGCATGTAAAGCGGTTGCGTGAAGTTCGGAGCCGGTTCCGTCGGCAGCCCTTGCGTATTAGGCGCCCCTGCGGGGTTTGACGGCGTCTTTTCCTGCGCCTGCGGTGGCTCGACCCCATTGCTCAAAGCATAGCCAGGAGCAGTGCCCGCCAGCAGGCAGCTCACGGCTGCCGCCGACTTCAGTTTCAAGAACAAGCTGGAATTACGAACCCGTTTACTTCTCGTCGCCCTTCGGCGTTTACCAAACCAATGCATTCGCCCTCTCCAAAATAAATGGGTCAGTTGAACAAACAACTGCGCCCATTGTGATCTCTCTATGCCATCACTGCGTCTGCCGGCGGTAAGCACGGCAAACCCTTCTCCGCTGCCTATGCCCGGTTGATCTGCTATACGCGAACCGCTCTGGCTTCGTTCCGCGTTGGATTTTGTTCCCTGCTCCTGCTTTCATGCAGAGGAACTGGCAGTGAGCGTCGAGCGCCGTTGTCTCTGTGGATTCACCACCCGGAAGAAATTTGAGTATACCGTAGGCAATCAGATGATCGAGCTGAGCGAAAAGACCCAGAAGTTGTTGCGATTTTGAGAGAATGCCCGCAGACGGCAGCATGAACTGGAAGCTTAAACTCGCCTATGACGGTACAGATTTCCACGGCTGGCAGATTCAGCCGGATCACCTCACCATTCAGGGCGAATTGGCCGGCGCTATCGAGCGCGTCACCGGAGAACGCATCCTGCCCCAGGGCAGCGGCCGCACGGACGCAGGTGTTCACGCCCGCGCGCAGATAGCATCCTTCATGCTCAATGCGCCGATTCCGCCTGAAAACCTTCACCGCGCCCTCAACCGCACATTGCCCGCTGCCATCCGCGTGCTAAGCGCCGAGCATGCCACCCCCGATTTCCACGCCCGGCATAGCGTTCAGGCCAAGACTTACGAATACAGAATTTATCGCAGCGAAATCTGCCCACCCTGGATTGCACGGTATGTTTACGCTCTCAACTGGCCGCTTGACATCGAGCGCACGAAGCAGGCCGCCGCCGAGGTCGTCGGTGAACACGACTTTACCTCCTTCGCCGCAAGTGATCCTGACCTCACAGCAAGAATGACCGATCCGTCGGGCGAAGACATCAAAGCCGGAAATATCCGCACCATCTTTTCGTCCTCCTTCACTGTTGAGAACAACGAACTCATCTACAGGGTGCGCGGCAGCGGCTTCCTCCACCACATGGTCCGCAATCTTGTGGGGACTTTCCTGGACGTGGGGCGGGGTCATATCGCGCCCGACGATATTCGCAGCATCCTCGATACGCGCTCCCGTTCAGCCGCCGGAGCCACCGCACCTGCACGGGGATTGTTTCTGGACAGCGTTGAATATCTAAGTCGATAGACTCCGCTACTTTGGCTTCACTACTCTGGCTGTATTTGCGCGAAGCGCATTCGCCTGGACGGCCAGTCCTGCTACGCTGATGGTTTATGGCGTCCACCATTCCTGCATCGGCCTTCGCCCGCATTGCGCAGCATGCTGCGGACCGGCGTGTGCATCGAGCCTTCAAGTGGCTGCATCTTCAGGAGCAGCAGATTC
>DATAQX010000298.1:0-3995 GCA_036264455.1 Silvibacterium sp.
AGCAGCTGTAGTAATTCCCGAAAGGATTTAAGCAATGATCTCGAATAATCTGATTGGTTCTAGCAAGGCCTTTTGCAACGTGCTGGAGGACGTTGGGATGGTCGCTCCGCTTGACTGCGCAGTGTTGATCCAGGGAGAAACAGGTACGGGCAAAGAGGTTGTGGCAAGATCCATCCACGACAGCGGCCCCAGGCGCGATAAACCGTTCGTTGTCATCAACTGTGCTGCGATTCCGAGTGCACTGCTTGAAAGCGAACTCTTTGGCCATGAAAAAGGAGCCTTCACTGGAGCGGTCGCACAGACGACTGGCAAATTTCTCGCTGCGCATGGTGGCACATTATTCCTCGACGAGATCGGCGATATGCCACTGGAGTTGCAACCGAAGCTGTTGCGTGTTCTTCAGGAGAAGCAGTTTGAGCGTATCGGCAGCAATCGTACAACCCAAGTGGATGTAAGAATCGTCGCCGCTACGAATCTTCAACTCCAGGAAATGATCGATAACAAGCTATTTCGGGCTGATCTCTACTACAGGCTAAACGTATTTCCAATTACCTTGCCTGCATTGCGGGATCGCAAGGACGATATATGCCTGCTGGTTCGTTATTTTGTCCAGCGGCTTGGGGAACGACTTGGCCGGAATGTTGATCAGGTGCCAGATGAACTTCTTGAGCTGCTGCGTCGATACCACTGGCCAGGAAACATCCGTGAGTTGCAGAATTTTGTTGAGCGGGCCCTCATCACCTCCCCGGATAGAGCACTTACTCCACGAGTGAGCGAATTGCGGGCTCTGCTTTCTTCGTCTCGCGATGAGACGCCGGTGACTCTTGCGGACGCGGAGCGGGCTCACATTCAGCGTGTGCTAGGGGAAACAAACTGGAAGCTTGGTGGCCGCAATGGCGCCGCTGCCCGACTTGGTGTACCGCGCACGACTCTGATTTCGCGCATGCAGCGACTAGGGATCACCAGGCTGCCAAAGACATTTAGGCGAGATCGGCACGTATCCGCCCTCTTCTCGGACAAATCCATGGCACATTCCGCTGCCTAGGATGACTCCATCTCAAATCCGTGATCAGAGCTCGCTCGTATAGCCGCTGAGGTCGACAAAAGCGAGGACGACCTCCCTGGGCAAGTAGCATCTACACGCTCGATCCAATCCCCAATCAAACATCCTACTGCGGCCCTGCACCTTCTTCTCCAGCTATCTGGTTAATCACTCGCCCTACGGACCAGTAAGAGGCTGCGGGAAGAGGAGAACGGCTCAAGCGTTCTCCCCATCATGCCAGCGCTGTGTCTACCGACGTTCCAAGCGCACCAGGTATTGGCTGTCGAGCTAGCGAATAACACGCTGCACACGTTAGGCATTAGTTCCCACTGATCGTATGTTCTGTGACCGCGTGTTCTGTGACCGCGGTGGCTGCAGCAGAGTTAAGTTCCGCCTTAGTGAGCTCAATCTTCATGCCATAACTCTGACCTGCAACCGAAATGCGATTCAGATAATTGACATCGGCGTACCTGTGAAACGTCACGTAAGAATGCTGATGAGGCTGGGCGGAGAGAGTCGGATTGAACTGCAGGAACACAGAGGAGTACCCACTCACGCTCTGGATTTGCACTCGTTGGTATCGATGCCAGCCTCAGTGATTCTGTAGGCGCCAGCCGGCATCTCTGTATTTCCGGCGTAAAAGGGAAAAGAGGTTGTGAAGGCCAGGCTATCGGTGATCTGAGCCATCGCTGGAAGTGCAGACCCTATCGTAAGTGCCGCGGCGGCTGCAGCTATTTTCAACACATGCTTCATTGACAATCTCCTGAATAGACTGCGCACTATTGGTCAGTGCGTCTTGCTATGCAAAAGCAAGTTGAATGCCAATTGGCGGCGTTTTAGCGTTGGCCGATAGTGTCCTGCAAGGCTGAATGAATCAATCACTTGCTCGTAGTTCAACATTCGTTGAGGCCATGCGAGTGCGTTGATGCCCGTGCATTTCGTCGGCCCCTCGTCGAAGTTGCGTCAACATCTCGACACTATGCTTGAACTGGGCTTGAGCTGGCGATAACTGCAGATCGTACCCCATACAAAGAGATAATTGGCAGCTCACCGTTATATGGCTAGCATCGTTTTCATGAGTGAATATCGCCAGGACGCGCGAGGAATCACTGCAAGGAATGTCGTCGTAGTTGACGATGATCCACGGGTTCAGCAGTCGCTGGAGAGCTTGCTAACCTCGGCTGGGTTTGAGGTCCGCGCCTACTACCGCCTCAATGTGTTCCCAATCTTCGTGCCGCCACTACGCGAACGCCAGGAAGACATAGCGGCGCTGGTGACACATTTCGTCGACTTCTTCAGCAGCCGAATGGGCAAGCAGATTGCATTCATTCCTGAAGAGACCATGGAGGCCTTCAAGTCGTACTCGTGGCCCGGTAATATACGCGAACTTCAGAACATGCTTGAACGTGCTGTGATTCTGGCGAATGACGGCGTGCTTCACAACCCGCTACCCCCGCCGCCACTGCGACAGACCGCAAAGGTGGCGGGCTCAACGACGCTTAGAGGTCACGAGCGCGCATTGATTCTGCAAACGCTTGAAGAATGCAGCGGGGTCGTTGGAGGACCAGATGGAGCCGCGGCAAGATTAGGACTAAAGAGGACTACCTTATATCAGCGGATCAAGAGGCTGGGGATCATACCGCCGTCGACGAACAGACACGCACAAATCCGAGATGAGGCACAACGACAGGATAAGGGTTCGGTCACAGACGGTCATCCCATGAGCCCTGATGTGCAGCATGTATCGCCGCTGCTACACGACGGAAGGCGGCCCTGGGGCTACGTGTCGCATCCCGGGGAATTCGTGGATGCGATCGAGAGCGCGGCACGTGCGGCCTCGAAAATAGCTCGGACTTCACGCAGAGGCCCCTGCCCGAACTCCGAATCAGCTTTGTCTTGACGAAAACGCCTTCGGCTGGCTGCCTTCACCGCGGCTGACAAGCTTCCAGGCAACTTGCCGCGACCAACAAGCACAGGGCTCACAAGGGGGAACAGTGAGAACACATCTTTTAAAACCAGAGATTTCAGGCGGCGGCAATATCCTCATGTTTGATAAGGGTCTTGGTCCGGATCTGCGAAACGAGCTCCAGCGATGTGAACAGGGCCGACTAACGGAGTCAGCGAGGATGTCAGTGATTGGCAGGATGGCATGCTCGATATCTCACGATATGCGCCACTCGCTTTCGGCGATCTATGCGAACGCCCAGTTCCTCGAGCGCCACGATAGAAGTGCGAGCGCGCGGGCTGATCTGCTGCTCGAAATTCAGGAAGCAGTACTCGCGATGACGGAGCGCATTGATTCACTCCTCCAATTCGGTAGTAGCGGTCGGACAAATCCGCTTGTTCATGAGCGCGTTTCCCTGGTGGTCGAGAAAGCTGTTGCGGCGGTGAAGTTTCATCCAGACGGGCGGAAGGTCTCGATCGCCGTCGGCCAGTTCCCGCCGGCGGAAGCAAACATCGATGCCAGGAATTTGGAAAGTGCCATATATAACTTGCTGCTCAATGCCTGCCAGGCTGCAACACGCTCAATTCATGTGCCTGAAGTGAATGTCCAACTGACGGAAGTCGATGAATGGATCTACGTCACCATTCTGGACAATGGTCACGGTATACCTGCCTCTATACGAAGGACGTTGTTCGATCCGTTCGTGACCGCAGGCAAATCCAACGGAACAGGCCTGGGGCTTACCCTGGCTCGTCGCATTGCTGAAGAGCACGGTGGTAGCGTCTGCCTCGAGAAATCGAATCCAGAGGGAACAGTATTCACGCTGAGTCTGAGGAAGAACATTACTATGCCAAGTTCGTAAGTAGTGGATCTGTTCGGATCGTGGCTCCACGACAGTCGGGCACCACACGGATATAAGGAGGTCAAAAGTGAGCCCATCGCCGATGAAGATGCCCCGATCGTAGCCAGCGGGGAAGTTCTGGTTCTCGAAACGGCGTAGGAACCAAT
>DATAQX010000357.1:0-6668 GCA_036264455.1 Silvibacterium sp.
TCCTGGGCCATAGCCTTCAAGAACGGTGAGTCGACTGCCGCTGCCCACGCCTTCGCTAAAAAGGCCGGGGTCGAAGTCTCCACCCTTCAGAAAATCACTACGCCCAAGGGCGAGTATGTCTCGGCAACCGTGGATCGCAAAGGCCGCACTGCTTCCAATATTCTTACCGAGCATTTGCCCAAGGAGCTTGCAGCCCTCTATTGGCCGAAGAATATGTACTGGCGCGCCTGCAAGCCCGAGCGCTTCGTCCGTCCCGTTAAGTGGTTACTCGCCGTACTCGACCATGCCATCGTGCCCGTAGAGTTTGCCGGAGTACACGCCGCGAACCTCACGTGGGGCCATCGTATCCTCCACGGAGACGCTGCTATTACTGTCGAGCGTGCTGAAAACTACCTCGGAGTTCTCGAAGCTGCATATGTCACCGCCGATGTTGAGCTGCGCCGTCATCGCATCCGCAAAGGCCTCGATGCCGCGACGCGGGCAATTTCCGGAGCCCGCTGGCGCGAGGACGAAGCCCTCGTAGACACCGTCACGCACCTCACCGAGTGGCCATCGGTCCTTCTCGGCAGCTTCGATCCGGAATACCTCACCCTGCCCGAGGAAGTGCTGGTCACCGTGATGCGTGACCACCAGAAGTACTTCGCTGTCGAAAGGGCCCAGGGCAAATTGGCACCGTATTTCCTTACAGTGCTTAATACGCAGCCCGGCGAGCAGGCCAGCGAGATTATCCGGCATGGCAACGAGCGCGTTCTCCGCTCACGATTCAATGACGCAAGATTCTTCTGGGATGTGGACCAGAAGATTCCACTTACTGAGCGCGTCGAAATGCTCAAAGCGGTGACGTTTCAGAAGGATTTGGGCAGCTACTACGACAAGACTGAAGCCAACCTCAATATTGCCGAGAGGCTTGCGGATACTATTCTTGACCGCGGAACTGGGATTGATAAATCGGCATTAGTCACAGCAGTCAGGCTGGCGAAAACAGACCTCACCACGGAGCTGGTTAAGGAATTTACGGAATTGCAAGGCATCGTCGGAGGTCTTTACGCTCGTGCACAAGGTCTTGGCGAATCGGTCTCGCAAGCCATCTACTGGCAATACTCTCCAGCCGGCATCGAAGACCCTACTCCGCCCACGGTAGAAGGCCAGATTCTCGGCATCGTAGATCGTTTTCAGACCATCTCCGCGATGTTCGGCATAGGACTCGAACCCACTGGCTCGAAAGACCCATTCGGACTTCGTCGAGCTGCGAACGGTATCGTAAAGATCCTTGCGGAATCCGGCCTACCCCTGAAGTTATCCGATCTACAGGAATCGCCTATTCAAGGACCGATTGCCGATCCGGAAAAGCTTGCCGCCTTCTTTCGCGAGCGCGTCGAATTTTATTTACGCGATGTGCGAGGCTTTGCCTACGACGTCGTTAACGCAGTCATCGCCGCTGGATTCGACGATGTCCGCGACGCCATTGCTCGCGCCGAGGCTCTCACCGCAGTTCGCGGTTCCGAGGATTTCATTGCGATTTCCGCTGCCTTCAAACGCATGAAGAACATTGTCCATCAGGCCCACGAAAAGGGGCTCTGGAGGCACGGCATTCCAGATAAATTGGTGGAGACAACTCTCCTGAATGATTCGGCAGAGAATGCACTCTACGCGGAAGCCGAAAAGCTAAAGCCAGTCGTCGAGAGCCATCGCTCCGAGCACGAATACCGCGAAGCACTCGAACAGATCGCGACCCTCCGGCCCCACGTCGATCTTTTCTTCGACAAGGTCATGGTCATGGTTGACGATCCCGCAATCCGTTCCAATCGCTTAGCTCTCATTGCGAGCGTTCTAAGCAATTTTTCCTCTATGGCCGACTTCTCCGAAGTAGTCACCGGCGGCTAGCTGGGTCCGTATCAACTGTTTATTTGGATTCTGTATCAGCGTTGGCGACGCCTCTGCTGTTTGAAGAGGCACTGAGGGGTTGATTCACTTTTGTCCCTGTGTCCGTTTCCACATAGATGGTTTGTGACGTCTGAGCGAGGCCCGACCCGGCGTCGGAGATAACCGCCATAATCCGGAGCAGCATTTGTTGCTGAGCAGCGAGAAATCTGATCTGCTGTCCCAGATCTGCATGACGAGGGGCTGGACAAAGCCGAGTGATTGCCGGCGTGCCTCGCGAGCGAAAGGCTCCGGGCGAAAGGGGGAGTAGAAATTTGCATCATGGTTTTGGCGAAGACTGTTCGTCAGACTCCGAACCCGATTGTTCTCCAGAGTAGCGCATTTGTGATCCATCAATGCATAATCGGGGACGCATTGGTTCAAGGTTAGAGCCCTAAGAAATGCCCGGACGTAAATCTAAATCGACGCGCGTGACACTTCTTGATGTAGCGCGCAAGAGCGGCTTCTCGCCGACTACTGTTTCCATTGTGTTGAGCGAAGCCCCCCTCTCGCGTTACGTGGCAGCGAAGACGAAGGAACGTATTCGGAAGACGGCCCAGATCCTAAGTTATCGCCCCGATGTTTTTGCACGCTCGCTGCGAAGCCGCCGCAGCAACACGGTTGGTGTACTGGTCTTCGATATTTCCGATCCTTTCTGCGTGCTTATTCTGCGTGGCATTGAGAAGACGCTTCATCCCACGCCGTATTTGCCGATCCTGATGGATGCGCACAACGAGCGAAAACAGTTTGAGCGCTATCTCGACCTGCTGATGGAGCGCCGCGTGGAGGGACTGATTGTCGTAGCGAACTGGCTCTTCGACGAAGGAGGGTTACTGGCTGGACTGAAGGAAAAGAACCTGCCGACGGTGGTCGTAGGGCGCGATCTTTCGGAGAAAAGCATCGGCTCAGTGATTGTGGATAACGAGGCGGGCGGATACGAGGCGATGAAGCACTTGTATGAGCTTGGGCACCGTCACATCGCGGTAATTCGGGGACCAAAGAAGCTGAGCGACAGCAACCGCCGCTGGAACGGGATTCAACGATTTGCCTCGGAACAGGGACTGAAGCTCAATCCACGCCTGGTTCGCGAATTGCCTGCTGCAATGGATCCCACATCAGGGTTTGAGGGCGGGGTACGACTCATGGAAGAATTAATTCGCTCGCGGATGAAGTTCACGGCGCTTGTGGCATTTGACGATTTAACCGCGTTGGGCGCGCTGCGGTCGCTTGCCCGCGCTGGCCGTACGGCCCCCCAGGACTGCTCGATCATCGGTTTCGACGATGTGCCCCTCGCCGCCTTGAGCACGCCCGGCATCACGACGATTCGCCAGCCGATGGAGGAAATGGGCAGCGTGGCGACTGACCGCATGCTCGATATCTTACGGGAGGCCGGTGAGCAGGGCGAAGTCTCCTCGGATCTTCAGCTTCTGCCCCCGTCGCTGGTGCTGCGCGATTCAACGACCGCACTATAAGCAATTTTTTTTCTGCTTGACAACTCTCCGCCCGACGCAGTATTCACAGATATTAAATCGATTCAATAGCCAGCGCGCTTGCACCGGTCACAGGAATGTTTTTCCTTGTTGACCTGCGCTGTTTTTGCTCCTAAATCTCATGTCAAAAAATATAAAAACGTTTAACTCAGGGGAATTTGAAGATGAGGCCAATCAAACAGATCTTCCTGCAAATCGCGCGACGACTCTTTTTCGTTTGGATTGTTGGGCTTTGCGCATCCCAGGCGGCGTTAGCCCAGGCCGGCCGAGGCGGAATTAGTGGACTGGTCACCGATCCCTCCGGGGCCATAATCCCGTCGGCAAAGGTGACGGCCGTCAACCTTTCTAATGGAGTCACACGCTCCACCGTCACGACCACGGCGGGGCTCTACTCGTTCGTTTCGCTCGATCCGGGCACCTATCGGGTCGCAGCGACAGCAAGTGGCTTCGAGACCGTCGTCCGCGGCAAAGTGATCGTGAGCGTGGACCAGACGAGTGAAATAAATATAGCCCTGCGCGTCGGAAGCGCCACCGAGGTGGTGACGGTCACCGCCTCCAATGATCTCGCGGAGGCGAGCAATTCGACCGTCGGACAGTTGATCTCAGCGCAGACCATGGATCGGATTCCGCTGTTGACTCGGGACGTCTATGACCTTGTGCAATTTAGCCCGGGCGTTACGCCGGCCAACGGTTCGCCGAATTCCTCAAGCTCGTACGACATCACCAATATCTCCAGCGGACGTCCCGGCGTTGACGTCTCGTCCTACACCATCAACGGCGCGATCGAAGGATCGGTGTATTACATGGTCGATGGCAGCCCGCTGGGCATCGCTGAAAATAACGCCGCCGCCATCATCCCCGCGCTCGATATTCCCGAAGATGCCGTCGAGGAGATCCGGGTCGAGACGCAAAACACACCCGCGTCATATCAGAGCGGCGGCGCGGGCGTCATCAGCCTTGTCAGCAAATCAGGCACGAATGCTTTTCATGGCAGCGTCTTTGGCTACTTCCGGCCGGATGTTCTCGCCGCCAATGAATACTTCAACAAGCAGAGCGAGTTGGGCAATGGCACCCCAAATACGCCTCCGTCCTTCCACCGCTACCAGCAGGGCGCATCGATCGGTGGACCCATCCTGCACAACAAGCTTTTCTTCTTCGGCGACTACGAGGCCACACAGCAGGATCTCTTCGACGGGTCCAACTACTTTACCGTTCCCACGACTGCTGAGCGGACAGGGAACTTCTCAAACGACAGCTTCACAATCTACGATCCGACTCAGCCGGACTTTGCCAGCGGACCGAACGCCGGCACACGGCAACCGTTCCCGAACAACACCATTCCGAATCCTAATCCCATCGCCGTGAATTTTCTGTCGCACCTGCCGAAGTGCAACGTGGGCGCCAACTGCGACCAGGCCACGAACGGCCAGTTGAACAACTTTTTCCTACCCGGCGTAGACCCCACCACAGCGCAAAGATTCGACACTCGCATCGACTGGAACCAGAGCCAGAATCACCATATCTTCGGGCGCTTCTCTTTCGACCGGCTGTACAACTCCACATTCAACGCCTTTGGTAACGAGTGGGATCTGAACTACGCGCAGAACATTACGAACGGGCGCAACGTCCTTATCGCCGATGATTTAACCCTCAACCCCACAACCGTCCTGCAACTGCGCTACTCCTTCACGCGACATTACGAGAACCAGGGTGGCGATCCGCAGCAGGTGGGCACCGACATTACTTCTCTGGGCTTCCCCGCTTCCCTCGCCGCGCAGCAGAACTACAAGATCCTTCCTTTTGCCATATTCACCGACTACATCTCCCCCGGCGGACAGACGAGCGGCGTCGGCGGCACCGCCAACTACAACACATTCATCTATGCCAGTGAGAACAACGACGTGAATATTGCGCTCACCAAGGTCGTGGGCAAGCATTCCATCGACATGGGTTTCGAGTGGTTGAAGCGTTTCCTGAATGTCGGGCAGCCGATTTCGCCCGCCGGCTCTTACGCCTTCGATTACTCGGCGACCGATCAGCAGACGTCGCCGGCCAGCGGAACCATTGTCGGCGGCAGCGACTTCGCCTCGTTCCTCGCCGGCATGGGAACTGTTCCCGGAACCGAATCCAACAACTATCCCAACTTCTCCAAGGATCTCTTTGCCGCCGAGACCAACGGCTACTTCGGAATCTTTGTGCAGGACACGTGGCATCCGCGCAGAAATCTCACCATTACGGCCGGCCTGCGCTGGGACATCTTCCGCGGCCGCACCGAGCGGCATAATCGCCTCGAATACTTCGATCCCAAGGCGTCTAATACTATCGACAGCGTCTCCTACACGGGCGCCGAAATCTACGTCAACGGCAATCATCGCTCCCCGTTCGATACCAACTTCGGCAACTTCGGTCCGCGTCTTGGATTCGCCTGGCAGGTAGCCGACCATCTCGTGTTCAACGGCAGCGCCGGTGTCTACTACGGTCCCAGCACTCAGATGGTCGGGAGCGCCAGTCTGAACAGCGATGGCTTCGCCTCCCAAACCGCCTGGAACGCTACCTGCTTCAATGCCGATGGCAACACCACCCTCAACGGCAGCAACCTGTGCGCCGGAGCTCCCGCGGGAAGCCCACAGCCAACCACTACCGGAGCCTACTCCCTCAGCAATCCCTTCCCCAACGGCGTCGTTCCAACCTTCACCACTCCTCCTCCGGGATTGGCCAACAACCTCGGCACCACACTCAACACGGTGCTGCACTCGCAGCGCACGCCGACCATCTACAACTTCAACTTCGGATGGCAGTATGAGTTCGCGCACCAGTTCGTGCTGAGCACTGCTTATGTAGGCAGCCGCGGGCTCTTCCTGCCCTTCTCTACTGCGGATCTGAATGAACTCGACCTGGGCACCATCGGACAATACCAGGCAGCCTTGACCAACAACTCCGTGAACAATACCTGGGCGGCCATCCAGCCGTCCACCAATACCAACTACGGCTCATCCACCGTGCCGCTGTGGGTATCGCTGCAGGAGTTCCCGCAGTTCGGCAATGGCGGCTATGGCTCGGGCAACTGCGTGGTTGTGCACGGATATCCGGGCGGCGACTCCGAATACAGCTCCCTCCAGGCCAAGCTGCAGAAGAGACTGACCAGCCACTTCAGCATGCTGGCCGGCTTTACATGGGCCAAGCTGATGACCGATGACGGCAATCCTCCGCTCGGCTTCGTCGGCTCTCACCTCGGCGCGCCGCAGGACTGGAAGAACC
>DATAQX010000362.1:0-7458 GCA_036264455.1 Silvibacterium sp.
ATCCTTGAAGCGCGTCGAATAGTAATTGCCGATGAACGTTTTCCCCTCGCCCGGCGGCGCTGTCCAGCCGCAGGAGTCTGGCGTACGATTTGGGAGATGCCAACCCAGCAGGAATTGAAAGCTGGCCGCTTGACCCGGAAGGATGGTCTGCTGAACACAAAGAACGCCAACAATGTTGTAAGGCTCCGGCTGCGCGCCTAGCTCTCCTGCCTTTGAGAACTGGTCCCAGAAGAGCAAGGGCGAATTCCACCAGCGTCCCCTCGGCCATCCCCTCCAGTGCGAAACCGAGCTGTCGGGGGTTGGTATCGCAGCCAGCGCAAAGCTCCCGGCGTACGGATCATCCGCCGCTAACCCCGGATTACTCATCAACAGTCCCACCAGTCCGTCAACTGAGTAGAACTCGTTCAACCGTTTGTCTCTGGCTGCATCCGACGGATTCCCTGGCAAGTTGTTCGCCTTCACCGGATTGTCCACGGAAAATGCAACGCCAACCCTGGCTGGAGCGGCGCCCAGGTTCGTCACGCGATAACGCAGAATCGCGACCGGCAATCCTGAGTCATCCGCCTCGTGCGGGATGAACGGCGAGAACGCATCGAGTTCCACGTTGACCGGCAGAGAGCGATCTTGAAAATCGATATGCGCCAGCGGATACTCCCCCGTGAAGATCGCCTCCTCCAACCGGCTCAGGCCTGGAGCATTGTCTGACCCCAGGCCGTCCTCCCCCTCATAAGGAGGAAGAGTGCGAGACTCGAGCACGCGCGCGATGGGTCTCTCAGTACCCGATTGCACCCAGATGGAAGGAAGTGCGTACGGCGGGCGGCGTCCCTTGTCCGGGTGATTGTAGAACTCCCAGTTTATAAGTTGACCCCGCCCTCCCAGTCCAATGCTGCCGGCCGCCACTCCTCCCAAAGGGAACGAAATCATTCGCACCTGGCGACCACTGAACTGACGAGGGTAAGAGATGTCGATATCATTGGCAGCCGCTGTATGAGCCAGCCTCCGCTCTTCTCTTGACTCCGAATCCTCCATTCGGTCGAATCCGGTCCAATGCCCCGATTGTGTCGCCGCGCCGAAGACTCCGGCCGCCTGTTTCAAGAAATCACGGCGCAGCACCCAGTACTTATCCGTCATTCGTTTTACTTCACACCGTTGTTGGGGTTCCAGGAGCCTTGGAGCTTGCGTACATAGAGGATCTGGCCGATGTGATAGGCGTTGTGCGTGCTGATGTGCGCGATAGTTGGCGCGATCTTCGCCAGCGTGGCGTCGTCGGCGTGGGCTACGAGGTCTTCGAGCGCGGTTAGAACGGCATCGAGATCGCGTACGGTTTTATCCCAGGTGGCGGGGTCGAAATCGTTGAAGGTCTCGTCGTTGTTGCTGGGGACCGGTGGGGCCTTCTCGCCTTTGAGCTGGGCGAGAGCGTTCGTGTTCCAGAAAAGTAGATGATAGGTCAACATGCCGACGGAGTGATTAGCGTTGGGGTCGAGCTTGCCCGTGGCGTTGGCCGGAACCCACTTTGCCTGGTCGGCGGTGAGGCCGGCTACAGCGGTGTTGACTGGGACGAACCACTCGGCCTGGTTGTGTGTAGAGCGGAGCTGCGAGAGCAGGATGCTGCGCAGCGTCGGAGGAGGCTGCGGCGGCTTCGCTGCTGGAGCCTGGGCGTGCATGAGCGGGGCCAGCAGAATTGCCGGGAGAAAGATCACAAAGAGACGGAGCAGCCGGGGAAAATGTCGGTGCGTCATGCGGGAATTGTAGTCCCAAGCAGCATTGTTGGCGCATTGTGAACCGGAGATCTCGGCGCTCGCCGGCCTCGTTCCGGATGGCTCTCGCAGACGCCGAAGAGCGCTCCCCCAAAGAATCATTTCTCAAAGCGAGGCTGCCGAAAAATAGTAACGACAAACACTGGATTGGTGGCAACTGAATCTCAAACTTGGCGAGCTATTCCGCGCGGAGAGCCTTGACCGGATTAATGGAGGCGGCCTTCTGCGCTGGGATGATGCTGGCAAAAAATGCGCAAAATCCCAGCGCAATTACAGATCCGGTAAGTACCAGTGGGTCCCAGCTCCGGACCTGATAGAGCTGTGCGGCAATCAGGTGGCCGCAGCCGATGGAGACGGGAATGCCGATGGCCAGTCCAATGAGAATCTTCAGGAAGGCTCCGCGCAAAACGAGCTTCATAATGTTGCCGCGATCAGCTCCAAGTGCCATGCGCACGCCAATCTCGCTGGTGCGGCGCTCGACGGTATACGCTGTAACACCGTACAGGCCGACAGCTGCGAGGATCAGCGCAAGGATGCCGAAGAGTCCTGTCATCTGCGCGACAGCGCGCTGCTGGTCGAGGTTGGAGTCGACCTGCTCCTGCATGGTCTGGATATTGAGCAGAGTGATGTTGGGGTCGACTTCGCTGAGAACCCGGCGGACCTGTGGCTCCAGTCCTTCCATGCTTCCATGCAGCTTGAGCACCGCGCCTTCGATAAAGTGGGTATCGTCGTCGATGCTCTGCATCATTGCGTTGTCATAGTGAGTGCGCTGCGCCAGCGGCACAAAGAAGATGGGCCGCGGGGGCTCGCGGTTGGCAAAGTCCCAGTCATACTTTGCATGGCGCACAACACCCACAATTTCGAATGTGGCGCCGTATTTCGGCAGATCAAGGCCGAAATGGGCACCTAGCGGCTCTTCGCCGGGCTTGAAGAACCTGTGGACAAAGGCTTCGTCTACGACGGCGACGCTCTGCGTCGAGGCCGTATCCTCTTCTGTAATGGAACGTCCCCGCACAATGCGTTGGCCCAGGGTTTCCAGATAGCCGGGGCTGACGTGGTCCCAGGATGAGCCGACATTATCACTCATGTTGGGCATTCCGTGGCCTTCGCGAATGACAAACTCGCCCCAGTTATCTTCCAGGGGTGTGTAGAGAGCGAGCGCGGCGCCTTCAACGCCGGGAATGTGGGAGAGACGGTCCTGCAGCTCGCGGTACATGGCGTCGAGCTTGGGCTGAGGATAGGAATTGAAGGGTGCGGTCAGGCTGATCGTCACGCGGTGGTCTGTCTCGTAGCCGAAGTCCTGATGCTGCATGTTTACGAGACTGCGCGTTAACAGGCCTGCGCCTGCCAGCAGGACAACCGACAAAGCCGCCTGGACAATCACGAGAATTTTCTGTGAAAGCGAAGAGCGATCGTGCGTACTGCGGTTGGCGCCACGCAGCGCTTCTGCCGGATCGGCGCGCGAGGCGAACCATGCCGGGGCGGTTCCGAAAAGCGCGCCCGTGACCAGCGACAATCCGAAGGCGAAGCCCAGCACCGGCAGAGATGGAGCTGCATTGATGGGTACATACTTCGCGCTATGGAAGGTGAGTGCCACAAGTACTCTTACTCCCAGGTATGCAACTAGCAGGCCTGCTGTGCCGCCGAAGACGGAGAGGACAAGACTCTCCGTGAGCGATTGGCCGATGAGTCTTTTCCGCGATGCGCCAAGAGCGAGACGAACCGAGGTCTGGGCCCGTCGAGCTGCTCCGCGTGCCAGCAGCAGATTGGCGATATTGGCGCAGGCGATCAGAAGCACCAGAGAGCAGACGGCGAGGAGAATGCGAAGGTTGTCACCATAATCCGCTTTCATGATTCCCACGCCGGTTCCGGCTGGAACAACCTTGATGACTTGCTTCGGCAGATTGGTTTTGATTCCCGACATCCACTCGGATGGCATGCCGCTTTCGTTCACTAGCCATTGCCGCAACAGAGCCGTCAGGCGCCCAGGTACGGCATTCGGAGAGGCGCCGGGGCGAAGCCGCCCGATCACGCGTAGCCATGCCTGGAAGTGATGCAGGAATGAATTGGCTCCTGTGAACACTGGCTCCTGCAGGATTGGAATCCACAAATCCGGTGGATCGCTGCGCAGGGTTTCTCCAAAGAAGCCCGGAGGGGTGATCCCGATGATGGTGAAGGGATGGCCGTTGAGAATGAAGGCGGAGCCGGGAATTTTCGGGTCGGAGCCGTATTGCTGCTGCCACGCGCGATAGCTGAGCATTGCGACCGGAGCCGCTGCGGCCTGGTCGTCGGCGGCCTGGATAGTGCGTCCAGCGAAAGCGCCGACACCGAAGGTCGAGAAGTAATTGCCACTGACAAATTCGCTGCGCAGGGGTTTGGCTACGCGGTCGTTCTCGCTGCGGCGCGTGCTGATCTGCCAGCCTCCGGCCTGAAATGCGGCGAGCTCGGCAAACTCAGGCGTGTTCTCCTTCATTCGCTCATAAAAGGGATAGGAGAACATGCCCCAGTTGTCTTGCGGGCTGCCTTCGACGCAGCAATCCTGGCCATCGCCGATACGATAGAGGCTCGACGGATCTACCACGGGCAGCGACTTGAGCATGACGGTGTGAATGAGGGAGAAGATGGCGGTGGTCGCACCGATACCAAGCGCGAGGGTAAGTATGGCCGTCAGCGTAAAGAGCGGAGACTGATGCATCTGGCGGAGAGCGTAGGTAATATCTTGCCGCAGAGTTTGCATGACAACCCTCTGGCGACAAGTACGTGCAATCGCGGAGCGAGGTTCCTTAGACTGCCGCCTAGTAAAACAATTCAGTCCGGAAAGAAGGGGATTTCTAGCGTATCTTGGTAACGGTTTCATCCGCAGCAGTGAAGGCTGCCGAAACACCACCACTACGGAGACGCCCTCAACGATGCTCGATCGCAGAACATTCCTTCAGGCCGCTGTCAAAGCTGCCACCGCAACCGCCGTCACTACACATCTCGAACCTCTCTTTGCACAAACCGCGGGGGGGCAAGCCTCCTCAACGCCCATCTCCCCCAACGACAACATCCAGCTCGCCCTCATCGGCGCGGGCATCCAGGGACAGGGCGACACCAAAACGGCCATCCAGGTGCCCGGCGTAAAGCTCGTTGCCGTCGCCGACTGCTACGACGGCCGCCTCGCCCGCTCAAAGGAGCTCTGGGGTCCTGACCTCTTCACCACCCGCGACTACCGTGAGATTCTCACCCGCAAGGACGTCGACGCCGTTCTCATCGCCACGCCCGACCACTGGCACAAGCAGGCCGCGGTCGATGCCATGAAGGCCGGCAAGGACGTCTATCTCGAGAAGCCGATGATCCACGTCTTCCCCGACGGACCCGAGATCATCGAGACCGCCCGCTCCACTAACCGCATCCTCCAGGTAGGCAGCCAGCGCGTCAGCTCCATCGTCTATGCCAAGGCCAAAGAGCTGCTCGCTTCCGGCATCATCGGCAAGCTCAACATGGTCAGCGCATGGTGGGACCGCAACTCCTCCATCGGCGCCTGGAATTATTCCATTCCCCTCGACGCCTCAACAGAAACCTGCGACTGGCCTCAGTTCCTTGGCTCCGCGCCGAAGATCCCCTGGAATGCCGAGCACTTCTTCCAGTGGCGCAAGTGGAAAGCTTACGGCTCCGGCGTCGCCGGAGACCTCTTCGTGCACCTTTTCAGCGGCACGCACCTTATCACCGGATCGCACGGCCCCACGCGCGCCATGGCCACCGGCGCGCTGCGCTACTGGAAAGACGGACGCGACGCCAACGATGTCCTGCTCGCGCTCTTCGACTACCCCGAAGGCTTCAACCTTAGCCTGCGTGTCAACTTTGTCGATGGAGGCGAGGAGAGCGAAGGCTTCGTCTTCACCGGCTCCGAAGGTCAGATGATCATCGCCGGGCAGACCGTCACCGTCAATCGCACGCCGCCCGAAACCGAGCCCGGGTACACCATCTCCACCTTTACCGAAGCCATGCAGAAGCAGTACCTCGAAGAGTACCGCAAGAAGTATCCCATCCAGCATTTTTCCGGCGTGGTGCCCGCGTCGATTCAGAAGTTCGCCCCGCCCGAAGGCTATTCCGACAGCTACGATCACTTCCACAACTTCTTTAACGCCGTGCGCAGCAGACAGCCCGTCGTTGAAGACGCCACCTTCGGATTCCGCGCCGCCGGCGCCGCCCTGCTCAGCAATCTCAGCGTCGAGCGCGGCACCGTCGTCCACTGGAACCCCGAAACTATGAAGGTCGAGAAGCCGTAGCGCTGACGCGCAATTCGGATTGTCATCCCGAGCACCGGGTGCCCCACCTTCGCGCAGCTAAGGTAGGGTGAATCAAGCTACATTGGGTGCCCCACGTCCGGATTTTCGGACGTGGGTATTTCCCCAACCGATCGGAGTCCAAAAATAATGAAACGCCTCATCCCAATTCTTCTTCTGCTCGCCCCTCTCGCCTTCGCCCAGGAACCGGGAAAAGCCACCGAGTTCCGCATGCAGCATCCCGGCAACGGACCCGGCGGAGAGCCGCGCATCGCCTTTCTCGCCCACCGACTCGGCAACGACCACGCCGAAGGTATCTCCCTGCTCGACATGAACGGCGACGGCTTCCCCGACCTGCTCAGCGGAGCCTACTGGTACGAGAATCCCGGCGCCAACGGCGGCCCATGGAAGCAGCACCAGTTCCGCACCGTCGGCATCCACAATGAATTCGTCTCCGACTGCGGCGAGTGGATCGTCGACGTCGACCACGACGGCCTGCCCGACCTCGTCACTACCGGCTGGATATCGAACGGAGTCTGGGTGTATCGCAACCCCGGCCCGCAGGCCACTGCCGCCGGTGCCATGTGGAAGGCAGAAAAGATCACCGACAGTTACGATACCGAGGGCGGAGCCTTCTTCGACATCAACGGCGATGGCAAACCCGACCTCGCACTCGCCCATTACAACCACTCCGGCATCATCTGGATCGACTTCAGCAAAGACAAACCGCAGGTCCACCACCTCGGAGGCCGCGATCAGGACGGCCATGGCATCGGAGTCGCCGACATCAACGGCGATGGCAAGGCCGACGTCCTCACGCCGCATGGATGGTTCGAGCAGATCGACGCCAACAACGATCAGTGGAAGTGGCACGGCGACTGGGACATCGGTGACACCGGCTTCCCCATCCTGGGCTACGACGTCAACCACGACGGCAAGCTAGACCTGATCTACGGACAGGGCCACGGCTATGGACTCTACTGGCTCGAACAGGCCGGAACCCCTGACCACCCCCTCTGGATACGCCACACCATCGACGAATCCTTCTCGCAATCGCACGCCCTCCTGCTCGCCGACATCGACGGCGACGGCACTCCCGAGCTCATCACCGGCAAGCGCTACCGCGGCCATTCCGGTGCCGACCCCGGCTCCTACGATCCCATCGTGATCTATGCTTACAAGCTTCCCAGCCAATCCCAGCTCACAGCCGTAAAATCCTCAACCGCAAACACCACACCGGGCGTAGTCGAAACCATGCGCATCGCCAATCTCGTCAGTGATCCCGTCTTCACCCGCTACGCGCTCTCCGTCAACGGCACAGCCAGTGCCGGAACGCAGTTCATCGCCGCCGACCTCGACCACGACGGAGACATCGACCTCGCCAGCGCCGGCAAACTCGGCGTTCACGTGCTCGAAAATCTAAAGATCAGCAA
>DATAQX010000402.1:0-11463 GCA_036264455.1 Silvibacterium sp.
TAGCTCACACCTGCGCCCACAGTCACCGTGCGCGCCTTCTCGTCGAGCGACATCTCGTCCAGATGCTTCAGCGATATCTGATTTTCCGGGTTGTCGGCAATTCCATTGAAAGAATGACGAGCACCGAGCGCCTTCAGCGTGCTGCAATTCTTCACTGCCTGCTGAACTTCCTCCACCGTCCTCGGCTCAAGCAGATGCGTGGCGTGATATTCATAGTTTCCTGCCCAGTTTGCTCGACGCGCGGCCTGCTGCTCGCCAGCCGCGAAGCGGTTCAACAACGAACCGGTGAGCAAAACACCCGAGGACTTCAGAAATTCCCGCTTATCCATTGATGCGTCTCCGGCTGCACAATCGCAATCCAACATACAGGCCGGTTTGCATATTTCACAAATGAATCGTAGTTCGTGAGTAAAGTGGAGAGAACAAAAATTCGCTTCAGAAGAGGAGATCAACCATGCCGCTTCCCACAGACGAGAAAATTATTGCGCTGAGCAACGACATAATCCAGGCCTTCGATTCAATCTTTGGGCTTCATCCTGGTTTTCGTCCCGCCCATGCCAAAGGCAAACTACTGACGGGCACCTTCACTCCTTCGCCCGCCGCTGCCTCTCTCAGCCGGGCTCCGCATTTCAACCGCCCGTCCACGCCCGTCACCGTGCGCTTTTCTGACGCCACCGGCATCCCCGTAATCCCCGACAATGACCCCAACGCAAGCCCGCACGGATGCGCCATCCGCTTTCATCTCGGCGAACGTGTTCACACCGATATCATCGCTCACTCGACCGACGGCTTTCCCGTCAGGACAGGTCAGGAATTCCTTGAGTTCCTCCACGCAATCGCCGCATCCAGCGACCAGTCCAAGCCTCATCCCTGGCCCGTTGAAGTCTTCGTCGGCTCTCATCCCAGCACCCTCGCTTTCATTCAGGCGTCTAAGGCCGTCCCATCCAGCTTCGCCCGGGAGAGCTACTTCGGCATAACAGCGGCTCGCTTCATCAGCAAGGATGGCGCTTCCCGCTATGGCCGCTACCGGATCGTTCCCGAAGCGGGCAACGAATTCCTGGACGACGCCGCGCTCGCAGCCAAGAGCGCAAACTACCTCTTCGATGACCTCGAGGAAAAAATTGCCAAGGGTCCAATCAGGTTTCATGTCCTGGTTCAGCTGGCAAACGACGGAGACGTCGTCAACGATGCGACCATCCACTGGCCGGAAGACAGAACTGTGCTCGATCTGGGCACAATTGCCTTGACGGAACCTGTACCGGACGATGCGCACGAGCAGAAATACATCATCTTCGATCCCATTCCCCGCGTCGATGGAATCGATGCGTCGGACGACCCGTTGTTTGAGCTTCGTGCCGCTGTCTATCTGATAAGTGGCCGCCGCCGTCGCGCAGCGCCCGAACAATAGCCCCGAGCAAAACAAGGGGATCGGCTCCGATCGAACCGGAGACCCATCCTGACCGGCAACCCTCATAGCATGCTCTGCGCTGCTATGATGTTTCGGTTCAGAAAGGTTTCCGGTGAGATACAAAATAACCCGTCCCCCCTGCCGCAGATTGCCCGCTTTGTTCGTCGCTCTGATAGCCGCCGTATCCATTTCCGCGGCAGCACAGACAGCACCGGCAGGGAATCAGCCTTCGGTTTCGCTCGACACGGTATCCAGCTCCCAGCCGCTGCATGACGGCATTCAGATACAGGCAGGTCCAGCGCAACTGCGCATCACCGCCCTACGCGACGACATCATCCGCGTGCGCGTCTCCCCCGGCGCCACCCTCCCCGAAGACGCCTCATGGGCTGTCCTCGCTGGCCCGCGCACCAGCTCCGTCGCAGTGCAGCCCACCCAGGATGCCTCATCTGTTGGCTTCCGCACCGCGACTCTCGATGTGCGTGTCGAGCGCAATCCTCTGCGCCTGGTAGTTCGCGATCTCGCCGGTAACATCATTTCCGCTGACGCGCTCGGGCGGCCCACTGAATTCAGACATGGTGGCTTCTCCGTCTACAAAGACATGCCCGCCGACGCGCACTTCTTTGGCCTGGGTGACAAGGCCGGATCGTTCGACCGAAGAGACCAGGCCTATACCCTCTGGAACACCGACGTCGGCCCGCAGGAATCCACCGACCCCCTCTACAAGAGCATCCCGTTTTTCCTCTCCATTACAGGCGGCCGCAGCTACGGTCTCTTCCTCGACAACACCTGGCGCACCTGGTTTGACTTCGGCAAGCAGGCGCGTGACGCCTACGCTTTCGGCTCCGAAGGCGGCCCACTCGACTACTACATGATTTATGGCCCCACCCCGAAACAGGTCGTCGAAGCCTATGCCTGGCTCACCGGCACACCGCCACTTCCTCCGCTGTGGTCGCTTGGCTTCCAGCAGTCCCGCTACAGCTACAGCCCCGAATCCCAGGTACGCGAGATTGCCGACCGTCTCCGCGCGGATAAAATTCCCTCCGACGTCCTCTATATGGACATCGACTATCAGTACAGGAACCGCCCCTTCACCGTCGATCCCACCAAATTTCCCGATTTTCCCGGCTTCGTCTCAGACCTCCGCAAGCAGGACTTCCATCTCGTCCTCATCACCGACCTGCACATCGCCTATGCCCCCAACCAGGGCTATGCTCCCTATGACACCGGCCATGCCGGCGACCATTTCGTGAAGAACCCCGACGGCAGCGAGTTTGTCGGCATCGTCTGGCCCGGCCCCGCGGTCTTTCCCGACTTCACCCGCGCCCAGACGCGCAAATGGTGGGGCGGCCTCTACAAGCAATTCGTTGAAGACGGCGTCTCTGGCTTCTGGAATGACATGAACGAACCGTCCGTCTTCGATGGACCCGGTAAAACCATGCCGCTCAACACCGTTCACCGCATCGAAGAGCCCGGCTTCATGACGCGCACGGCCACCCATGCCGAGATCCACAACATCGTCGGCCTGCAGAATGCCCGCGCTACCTATGAAGGCCTCCTCAAGCTACGCCCCGACGAACGCCCATTCGTTCTCACGCGCGCCACCTACGCCGGCGGTCAGCGCTACGGATTCACCTGGACCGGAGACAATTCCTCCACCTGGAATCACCTCCGCCTTGCCACCCAGATGCTCCTTAATCTCGGACTCAGTGGCGTCTCTTTCGTCGGCGACGACATCGGCGGCTTCAACCTCTCGCCTGCGCCTGACCTGCTCACTCGCTGGATCGAGATTGGAGCCTTCAATCCCATGTACCGCGACCACACGACGCTCGGATCACTGCAGCAGGAGGTCTGGGTTCACGGCCTGGAGCATGAAAACATTCGCCGGCAGTACATTGAAACCCGCTACCGCCTGTTGCCCTATATCTACACCATCGCCGATGAAGCCTCGCGCACCGGCGTTCCACTCATGCGGCCAATCTTCCTCGAGTTTCCCGAGATCTTCGCGCCTACCTCCACCGGCGCGCCCGCGAACGGCTTCGACGGCCTCGACACTGAGTTCCTCTTCGGCCCCGATCTGCTCATTGCGCCTCAGCCATTCGCCGATGCCCTCGATGACTACGCCGTCTCTTTTCCGAAAGGTCAGTGGTACAACTTCTGGACCGGCCTCAAAGTTCCCCCTCCTCCTACGCCGCCGACCATCACCGAGATTGCGAATGCAGCTCCGGGAACCGTCTTCCCTCAGCCTCCCAAAATCCACCCGGTTCTCGACACCCTGCCCGTCTATGTTCGTGGCGGAAGCATCCTGCCGCTCCAACCACTCGTCCAGAACACTACGGAAATTCCCAACGGCCCTCTTGAGCTGCGCGTATATCCCGGCCCGAAATGCAACGGCTCGCTCTATCTCGACGACGGCCACACCTTCCAGTACCAACATGGCCAGTTTCTCCGTCAGGCCTTCACCTGTAAGTCCGACGGCAATGCAATGCACGTTCACTTCGGCGCGCGCGAGGGAAGCTACGCCCCCTGGTGGAAGAACATCGAGGTTGTGATCTACGACTGGCCCTCCGCGCAAGCCGATGCGAAGCTTTCGAACGCGGCGACGTCACTGAAAACAACCTACGATGCTTCGGCGCACGCACTCCGCGTCTTTATCTCGGATGTCCCCGGCGAAGCGGAACTCCGCATCGGAGAACAGCCCGCACCTTAAGACACAAAGAAAAGATTGACGGGAAGCCGGATTTGTCCGTAAAGTTACGCCACGAAATAAAGGCGAGTTGCTCCCCTCCTAATTGCCTTTCGCAGTCCTCTGCATGAGACGAAGCTGCTATGGATTTCGAATTTGAAATGGAACCCGAGTCCTCCCGGGAACGTCCCAAAGAGCATCAACAGGAAGGCCCCGGGTGGGTTGCAAAGCCCTCCTTTTACGACACCAGCATGAGCAGGAGCAGCGGTCCGGATCTGCTGCCGAAAGCAACGCCCTCGGCGGAGGCGTTGGGCTTCGATCTGGCAAACGCTGTGTTCGCAGAGGGGCTTTCCGAAGACCAGCTTCGCATGGTGCTGTGGACGATTGCCCTTCAGAATGCATTCGAGAGAGGCGGCTACGCGAAGGAGACGCCAGGCTTCAGGACGGCAACGTACGGTTTTTTTGATCCGGAGGCAGAGATGGATGGTTTTGGCGTGATTGCCTATGTGGCTCCGTCGCTGCATGGGCCAACCCGAGGCGAGTTCCAGTGGGTAACGGTGGACGACCAAAGTTTTTCGATAATCGTTCGTCCTGCGGAGTGGAGGCTGCATGCCCCTACAGTGCATCCGGCCCTTGGAACCTCGACATGCTGGGCGGAGTCACGGCGTCCAAGGATAAAAAACAAATCAGCGATTCTTACGGCAAAGCATGTGGTGGGTCAGACGACCATCGGCAGCGCGGTGCCGATGACCAGTGGGCATGGCACATTGCTGGACCTGGCGCCGGAGGGGATCGATGCGGCATTGGTGCAGGTTAATGTTCCGAAGTCGCAACGGCCGGAAGAAGTGAACAAACTGACCTGCCAGAAGTTCGTTGCGCAGTGGACCGATGTGGATGTGTATAGCCCGACGGGGCAGTTTTCGACCAAGGTAACCGAGGTGAGCAGCGGGAGGGGCACACTGGATCCGAGTATTCCGCTGCGGATTTTCCTCGCGAATCCGGGACAAAGCGGAGATTCGGGGGCGCTGGTGATGGACAACAATGGCAACGGCGTTGGGCTGTACATGGGAGAGGTAACAACTCCAACGAACGTGCAGGAGGGCTTCTGCCAGCATCTGGGACAAGTGGAAGAGTCGATGGCGGTGGATCTGTTTCTTTAGAGCAAAGGGGTGTGACGGAAGATGGCGAAAAAGTCAGCGGCGAAAAAGTCGACGGCAAAGCAAGACACGATGAAACATGCCGATCTGGATCAGCAAGATATTGTGGTGTTTCAGGGGCCGAAGCCGGTGACCAGGCCAGGCACGGTGCAGTTGCACTCGTTCGGATCCGTGGTGGATAAAATCTTCGGGCGAACCGTCGACGATGTGAAGGCGGACTTCGACAAAGTATCGGCGCAACTGGATGCGATTCTGGCGAATGCATTTTCGAAGGTCACGGCAGGCATGACCCTGGATTCAGTGGAAATTTCCCTCGGGTTCACGGCAGAGGGCAAACTGGCATTCATAGCGCAGGCTGGCGTGGAAGCCAGCGTGACCGTGACCTTCACAAAGGCCTAGCGCGATTTCCGAGTGCAGCGAATCGAACGACATGCGCTCCTTCCCGGTGACTTCGCAGGCCAGCATGTCTTCCCGCCAGTAGATTCCAGCCGACAAAGCCGGCGAAGTGTCCGTCCGGCGATTGCTCCGGAGTCGGCGCGAGGCCATCGCCGGTCTCCACCCAGCCTTGACTAATAAACAACTCAATTGCGTCGAAATGCGTCCCACTCGCTGAGCATTAACAGTCTATTCACATATCCAGGCAGGAAATGACGACAAAGCAACGCAGCCGAGGATCGGCCAACGGTGCCTCACGCAAGGATGAAGAAGTAACGATCGGGCAGGCTACCGAGAGTTACGAGAAATGGATGCGCAGTTGTACCGCGATCATCGCGTCCGATCTCCGGTTGAAGCATGAGCAAATGAGAGAGAGCCCCTTCCTGTTTTTGCGTGGCACCTTCTACCGGTGGGCTCAGCAGTGGCCGTCTATCTGCGCCGACCTGTGCAGCGCGCCGAAGGTCCTGGCCGTCGGAGACCTGCACATCAATAGTTTTGGAACCTGGCGAGACGCTGAGGGCCGGCTCTGCTGGGGCGTGGACGATTTCGACGAGTCTTACCCGCTGCCCTGCACCAACGATCTCGTTCGCCTGGCCGCCAGCATGAAAATCGTGATCGATGCCGAGGGTCTGGCAGTCAAATTGAGAGATGGATGCGACGCCATTTTCGAAGGATATCGGCAATCGCTTAGGGAGGGCGGCTGTCCCATCGTCCTCGAGGAGCATGAGCAAAATCTGGGCAAACTGGGAGTAAGCAACCTCAAGCCTCCGACCGGCTTTTGGGAAAAGTTGAACCGCTTACCCGCGATTCGGCGGCCTCTTGCTCCCGACGTAAAGCATGCATTCGAGAAGACCATGCCTGACCCGCGAATAGACTACAAAGTTGTCAGGCGGCAAGCCGGCCTGGGAAGCCTTGGTCAGGAACGATTCGTAGCAATTGCCAATTGGCAAGGTGGCTTTATCGCCCGGGAAGCAAAATCGATGCTGCCTTCTTCCTGCGCCTGGCTGGCCGACAAGGTTGGGCATCGCCAGTCCTATTATCAGGAGGCAATCAGCTCCGCCGTACGCTCCCGTGATCCGTTTCAGGTGATTGAAGGGGCATGGCTGATCCGCCGTCTCTCTCCGGACTCAAATCCCATCGATATTCAAACTCTGCCCAAACATCGGGATGAGGAAACACTACTGCACGCCATGGGATCGGAAGCGGCGAATGTTCATCTCGGCAGCAGGCGTCAGACGGCAAACATTCTAAGAGACCTGAAAAAAAGGAAATCGAATTGGCTGCGTGATGCGGCCGAGCGCATGGCACGGGCAGTCGAAAAAGATTGGAAGCACTACAGGAAATCCTGAGAGCCGTACGAATGAAAGAACTCATTGTCCGATTTCTGATTGGCGGTACGCTCGTCTCTGCATTTGCTTTTGTGGGAGACGTTCTTCACCCTAAGAGTTTCGCCGGTCTCTTTGGCGCGGCGCCTTCAATTGCACTGGCTACTCTCGGATTGACAGTGATCACGCAGAGCATGGGGTACGCCGCAACGGAAGCCCGTTCGATGATCGCCGGATCAATCGCGTTCTTCGTCTATGCCTCCATCGTGAGCCACGTCCTGATGCGTTATCGGACACCAGCCCTGGCCACAACCTTGACACTCATGCTGGTCTGGTTTGGCACGGCCTTTGGGCTTTGGTTCGTATGGATACTATAGGCGGCTCTATGAGAATCGGACTCGAACTTTCCTCGATACACCGCAGCCGCTGGACAGATTACGCGATACGGTTCATCTTTGGCGGCGTCATTACGGCGCTCACAGGACTAATAGCCAAACGATATGGTCCGGGTGTTGCTGGGCTCTTCCTCGCATTTCCAGCGATTTTTCCTGCCGGAGCCACATTGATCGAGAAGCATGAGAAAGAGAAAAAGCGGCAGGCCGGCTTCGACGGAACCTCAAGAGGCAGAGCTGCAGCGGGTGTCGACGCAGCAGGAGCGGCCATGGGCGCTCTGGGCCTGATCGCATTCGCAATGCTGGTTTGGCGCTTCCTGTCGCATCACTCCACCGCCGTCATCCTCACCATCGCGGGGCTGGCATGGCTCGCCGTTTCCGTCCTGGCCTGGTGGATCCGCAAAGCGATATGAAACGGTATACCCGCACATTGGCCGATCACAACAGCATGCGCGGGTTTAATGCCCAGGCATGTCTATGCAGAGCCGGGATCATTTCCGAGTGGGGCAGGGAAGACTTAACCCGGTGAAACTGAGGCCCCATTCACGCCGGACAACTCAGCGCTCAGTAGGAAAGGGCATCAGCACCCGCCGGCCTGAGGCCTCCAGTTGGAGCGGCCCCGCCTCTGGCTGACCTGGGCCGTCCTTGCGGAATTCCAGAATCGCGTTGCGGCCATTCCGCTTAGCCTCGGCCAGCGCGCGTTCTGCTTCCCGCAACACTACCAAAGGAGAACGTCCTCCGCTCTGCGCAGTACCCATGCTGGCAGTCAGCGTGAGCATGTCCCGTCCGGCGGCAAATGGCTTCTGCAGAATAGTTTTCTTTACCCGGATGGCCATCGCAAGAGCCTGTTCGGAAGTACAGCCGGGCAGAGCGATAAGGAACTCATCCTCACCGCATCGTCCGATGAGATCGTAGCTGCGCAGAAATCGCCGGAACCGGTTAGCCAGCTCCTGCAGTATCTTGTCCCCGGCCTCGTACCCATAGTCGATATTGACGCTGGAAAAATGGTCCAGATCGAGGAGCAACAGAGCCAGCGGTGTCCGCATACGCTGCACCCGGTCGGTCTCCGGAAAAAGCAGATTGAGCAGTGACTCACGGTTCCACAGCCCGGTAAGACTGTCGTGCGAGGCGTGGAACTGGACGGCGTCCGTTTTTTCATCGAGCTCGCTCGCCAGTGCCTGCACCCGTTCCGCTACCCTCAGGCGCACACGCAGATCGAAAACGTCGACAGGCTTGAGCAACAAATCATCAATGCCCGCATCCGTGGCGCTGGCCACCGTCGCAATGTCCACCTGTTCGCTCATCAGCATGGTCCATGCCGGCCGTTTTTTTGCGCGTCGTTTGACCTCCGCCGCCAGTTCGATACCGCTCAGCATCGGCAGCCCGGCATCGATCAGCGCAATACTGGGGGGTGTCTGCCCAGTCAGAACCTTAAGTCCCGCAACCCCGTCGGACACAAACTGGACAGGGTAACGCCACTCGCTCAGGGCGTCTTTTAGCTGGGCGGTAGCTTCGGCATCCGCCGATGCGATCAGTATTCCGGGTGTGGAGTGCAAGGGAAGAGTCATACGCTCCCTTTATCGGAGCAGATTAGGAATTCTTAAGACGAAGCGGAGAATTTTCTAAGATAACGCAAAATAATTTGACAGCCCCGGGAGCTCAGGCGCATGATGAAATCATCTTGATTAAGGTTGGGCGGCTTCTGCGTAATGGGTCTCCCCCCCTTTTCTCTGATCCAGCACCACTGACGAGATAGCAACGAAGCCTCTAAGACTTCTGCCTCCCCCGATCGCAACCCCCAGCGAAGGAGCCATTCGATGCTTACCGCGATCACTACCACGCACGCAGTTCCCCAACACCTCCCCTCGGTACGGACTTCTGTACGGCCGACGTTGATCGTCTGCCGGTATTGTCTGCAAACCCTCGGCTCGTCGCCCGACCCGGTCGAGCGGAAGTCGATCGAGGCCAGCCATAAGTGCGGCGAAAAACTCCAGGCAAAGCAGCCGGCTGCTTCTATCCCCTTTAGTTAGGTTCTCTTACGAAGAGGATCACTCAAGGCCACTTCGCGATGCCATCAAATCATAAACTTTTACATTAACTTTCAAATGCATCTTATTATCTATAAATAAAGATTTAACTGTTATACCCCGCAGGCAACTCCTCTGGATTTGAATTCTCCCGCGCATGTCAACGGGGGATTTTTTCTATTGATTTACGGATAAAAAATCCCTATAATAGAATGGTTTTTGACTTTCCGGCTGGCCTGTTATAGCTGGTCGCAAGAGCCGGGTTATCTGTACGTAACCTTATTGCTAGAGGATATATAAAAGATGGCAAAGCGCCGTGGAAATCCAAATTGGGGTAAGCCGGAGCCAATCGGCCCGGTGGTCCCGACCGTGACTTCATTTGAGCAGGTAGTCAAGGAGTTTAAGCTCACCCCTGATCAATATATTCGTTCCACCCGGCTGCGCGAATGGGCTCGCCGGAACCGGAATTCAAAGTATATCCCCGAGGCGCTTCTGGAAGCGTGGGGTTTCGAGATCGAGTCCACTCTGTAGCTTGAAATATTTCTGGTGTCAGCGAACGCCGCCTTCGGGCGGCGTTCGCTGCGTTAGAAGGCATTTCTGCAAACAGACAAGGCGGTATAGCTATATTCAGATACAGATTCAGGCAACCAGCCTGGGTCCAAATGCACCCAACTGTGCTGTAACAGCAGCGTTACTCGTTCCGGATGTGTACACTCGCCTACCAGGCGTATTGCTCTCTGGGGATGACGGGTTCACGAACCGAACGACGCATCCGAGTTGATATCCACTGCAAGGACAAAGGAGAAACAACCATGAAACGAGTTTTGGCGGTCGCGATTTGTATCGGTTTGGCCACGCCCCTCTTCGCGCAGCAAAAAGAGGATGAACGGCTGAGTTCCTCGGCGCAGGTGCTTAAGGAGGTTCTGGGTGCACCGGACCAGGGCATTCCACATGATCTGCTGGAGAAAGCCGAGTGCGTGCTGGTATATCCCTCAGTCAAGAAGGCGGCGTTTGTTGTGGGCGCGTCCTATGGGCGGGGCGTGATCACTTGCCGCACGCGTCCGGGCACAGGCGGCGCATGGAGCGCTCCTGCGATGTTTGCGCTCGAAGGCGGGAGCTTCGGATTGCAGATCGGCGGAGAGGCGACTGACTTCGTCCTGCTGATTATGAATGACCAGGGTGCCCAGTCGGTGTTGAAGAGCAAGGTGAAGCTGGGTGCGGATGCTTCGGTCGCTGCTGGTCCTGTGGGCCGGGCTACGAGCGCGGAAACCGATGCCGCGATGAAAGCGGAGATCCTTTCCTGGTCGCGGAATCGTGGCGTCTTTGCCGGTGTCTCGTTGGAAGGTTCGACCATGCGGTCGGATGATGGTGCAAACAAGAGTCTGTATGGCCGGGACCTGACAGCGACGCAGATCGTTCGGGAAGGGGCGGTTAAGCCTCCGCCGGCAGCCGGGCCTCTCCTGGCTGTGCTGAACAGGGTTAGTCCTAGGCACGCTCACTGATTTTCATAAAGCATGACATTTGAACTGGGAGGGCTTTGGCCCTCCCTTTGCCTTTGCTGAATCCTGCAATGGGCTCATCGGCCATCGTGCAGCTCTCCAGCGATGGCTGGATGTACTAGTTCATATATCTCGCCTTATTTATAAGATTTTTAATATGTTACGTATCACGATAATCAAACCAATAACCCACAGCGACTAGTTATGTCTGATAACGTATATTCTGTAATGTAGCCTCGTATGCCTGTAGTACACTGGCGCCATCCACCTTCCTCCGGAGTATTTCCCCGTGAAAGTGACTCAGTCGGTGTGCGGCGTCTTCTGGCAGTTTGACCTGGCGCGCGAGATGGAGTCCCGGGGATATCTCACGCGGATTTACTCGACTTTTCCGTGGCGAAGACTGAAGCGTGAGGGCGTGCCACGAGAGCGTGTACGAATCTTTCCCTGGATTCATACGCCGTGGATAGTAGCGAATAGATATATCAAGATACCCAGGAAGTTTGGCTGGGAGCTGGGATACCTGAATTTTCGACAGTT
>DATAQX010000434.1:0-6774 GCA_036264455.1 Silvibacterium sp.
CAGCGGCCCTTTGCCATAGTGATCGTCGGCGGGCTGATCGCTGCACTCGTCATGAGCATCTTCCTGCTTCCCACGCTTTACGTGTGGATTGCACGTGAGGAAGACGTTCTGCCAATTCCAGAGCCCGAGTTTGAGAACTAGTTCTATGTCAACGGCGCGAGCACACAAGACGGCTGGCAAGTATGCCTCTGGACGAATGACAAACGGCCGCAAGAACCGCAGTGGAAAACAAGATGGGAATAAATTTGTGGATGCTGTTTTCTGGGCTGGTATCGCTCTCGCGCTTACATTTCTGTTGTGGACTGTTGCCATGGTTATTCTCCAGGCGTTGGATCAATGGCACAGGTGATCGACGAATACTCGAACCCGGGAAGGCAGGCCATCAGCTATTGCGGACTCTGCAGCGCGGAGCTGCTTGCTGCACACCGTGCAGTCCCTGACACATGCATTTCCCATTCTGTCAGGGCGTGCGGCGGTCTCCGGCACTGGCAGAAGTGAATATTGGTTGACCATGAAGGGCGGCCGCAGCAACGGAGATGACAGTAGGTTCATCGAGATTCACCATATGACGACCAGCGCAGAGAAGTGGGCCCGCAATCCCTATGGCCAACAGCAGGAGAGTAGTGCCCCAGAGCCACCGTGCTGCTGTTTGACCTTTGGGTCGCACGAAACGCAGCTGTAGCAGGCACAAAAGGAACCATACGCCTGTAATGGCCAGGGGATGGCTCAGAAAATGACTCATGTATGTCCGATGCAGATAGATTGCTATCTCATTTGGGAGCTGGCCGAAAGATAGTCTCGGTTGATGACGGCGCAGCATTATGCTGTATCAACCAATGGTGACCTGCCGAAGATGCGGCCAACCGCTTGAACGGTAACACGGCCGCGGATTCTTGCAACAGTATGTTCTCAATCGCGTTGGTGTATGCCCGTGGCGCTGTAGGGATTGCCAATCACTTCTATAAGCGAGTGCGAAATGGGGCTAAGCCCAGAGGCCCAGAACGGTGGGAACCCGTCTCTCGGATTGGCCGGGTACCAAACTGCTGACTATGAATCAACCAAATAGCGGGAAGCAGTCTTGTTGCCAGCAGAACCAGCATTTCGTTTCCTATTCCTAGCTGGGGGGATGACTAATTAGTACGGAGAAACGCCCTTCAGGTTAGCGATTCTCGGCGCCCAGCGAGCACAGGAGTGCGGTGACGGTGCTATGCTTCTGCCACGCCCTTCCCCTGGGGTGCATGCAGTTTAAGCGAGTAAAGCAATGAAGACCTGTCCGGTATGCGACACGCCGTTTCCGGACCAGCACGCCAGGTGTCCCACCGATGGCGCTGTCCTGATCGAAACACGGGAACTCGAACCAGACCACATCGTCCGGAATAAGTACCGCATCATCCGCAAGCTGGGCCAGGGCGGAATGGGCATTGTCTATCTGGCTGAGCACTCGCTCCTCGGCGGACAAGTTGCTCTGAAATTTCTGGCCGTTGAGTTGAGCCGCAATCCCCAGTTCGTCAAGCGATTCCGCAATGAGGCCCGCGCCGCCTACCAGCTGCGCCATCCCAACATCATCGAGGTCACCGACCTTGACCAGGACGAAGACGGCACGCTCTTCATCGCCATGGAGTATGTTCCCGGACCCAGCCTGCGTACGGTTCTTCGCGAGACCAAGGGACCGCTGCCCGTAGAGCGAGCCCTGCAGATCGCCCGCGACGTGGCTGCTGGTCTCGCGGCGGCTCATGCTCGGGGTGCGGTTCATCGCGACATCAAGCCGGAAAATATCCTGCTGAAAGTAGAGCCCGACGGCAGGCTGCAGGCCAAGGTGCTGGATTTCGGCATCGCCGTAATGACCGACAACGTTACGAACCTCAGCCGCACTCATGGCCTGCTGCTCACTCCGGAGTACGCCGCTCCCGAACAGTGGCGCGGTACGCCGGGCGTGGAACTCGACGGTCGAACCGATCTATACGCGCTCGGCGGCGTGGTCTATGAAATGCTCGCCGGACGGCCCCCTTTTCATGCGGTGAATGCCGAAGGCTGGATGTTTCAGCACCTGCAGGGAATACCCGAACCGCTCGCCGCCGTGCGCCCCGATCTCGCCCGGGATTATCCCGAGTTGGAATCGGTAGTGATGCGTCTTCTGGCCCGCGAGCGTGAGCAGCGCTTCTCCTCCGCTGCCGCCCTCCTGGAGGTGCTCGCGCTGATGACGTCGGCGTCTCATTCAACACCCGCTGCGCCAGCACCTTCGGTATCCATGCCTGTCGCACAGCCTGTTCTGACCCCTGTTATCCAGGCTGCTCCAACTCCCGTTTCCACGCCCATCATCCAACCCGTGCTCACGCCCGTCGTCCAACCCGTGCTCACGCCCGTCGTCCAGCCCGCGCGCACATCACATCCTTCTGTTGCACTGGAACCCCGGCCCGCGACCCCCACGGCCCAACCCGTAATTCAGCCGGATCCCGCCGCCGTCGAGCCACCCAGGACCTCCTACCCGATGCCGAGATGGTTGGTCTGGGCAGCTTCGATCATCGTCGTCGGCATGGGCATCTGGCTGGGGTCGAAATTCCTGCGTTCGACGACCGCTACCGCTGTCCCGATCCTCAATCCGGGCGGCGGAACTTACTCTGAGCCGCAACTCGTCGCGATTTCGGACGCTACCCCTCAGGCCACGATCCACTACACCATCGATGACAGCCCACCCACCCAGGCATCGCCAATCTACACACAGCCCCTTGAAGAGCTGCCCAGCGGAACGGTAGTCCGTGCCATGGCCGCGGCCGATGGCCACACGCCCAGTCCCGAGGCCAAAGGCACGTACATCTGGTCAGGGGCTACGTATCCCCCAGCAAAGCCGCAGGAAAGCAGCAGCCCCGGTCAGGCAAACCCCAGCCAGGTGAACCCCGCCCAGCCGAGTCCGTATGATCAGGGCAAGTCCGCTTACGACCACAAGCAGTATGGTCAGGCACGAACGCTCTTTGCCCAGGCCTGCGACGGCGGGGACATGCGCGCATGCGACTACCTCGGCTATCTCTTCGCACAAGGACTCGGCGGCGCACGCGACTCAGAGAAGGCGCGCACGATTTACCAGCGCGCATGCGAGCAGGGAAATCTCGCGAGCTGCGCTAGCCTTGGCTCCCTTTATCAGGACGCCGGGAACAACAGCGAAGCCCGCAAATACTTCAAGAAGGCCTGCGACGGCGGAGTGGCCGAGGGATGCACGCTGCTGCGAGGTGTTCAGTGAGCCTTAGGCGCAGTAGCCTGATCGCCGCCTCTGCCCTGATCGCGGTCCTCACTCTGGCACCAGCCGCCATGCCCCAGGAGGAGGACAACGCGGCTCCGAAGGAGAATCCGAAGCCTGCGACGCCCATCATCATCGCTCCTCAGAGCTCTAGAGAAGGGCGTGAGTTATTCGATCAAAAGCGATACGTAGAAGCGAAACCTCTGCTTGAGAAGGCGTGCAACCTCGGTAATGCAGACTCGTGCGGTCTGCTCGGCGACCTCTACTATTACGGCAATGGCGGAGTGGCCCAGGACTACGAACAGACGCACTTGCTTGACAAGCAGGCCTGCGACGGCGGGAGCATAGAAAGCTGCGGGAATCTCGGCTCGCTCTACGAAAAAGGCCTCGGTAGGACGAGAAATTACACAGCAGCGCGCTCTCTCTACAAGAAAGCCTGCAATGGCGGATCGATGGCGAGGTGTTCGTCACTGGGAGTGCTCTATCTTAATGGCCTGGGTGGGGACCAGGACTACGGACAGGCCAGCGCTCTCTTCAGGAAGGCCTGCGATGGAGGATTCATGCTCGGTTGCGCCGCCCTCGGTTCGCTCTATCAAAATGGCCAGGGTACGTTGCCGGACGCTCGACAGGCGCGCACGTTTTACGAGCAGGCCTGCAATGGCGGAGAGATGGTTGGTTGCAGTTGGCTTGGCAGGCTGTATGAAATCGGTCTGGGCGGACCGCAGGACTTCGGGCAGGCGCGCGCCCTGTTCAGAAAGGCCTGCGACGGTGGATTCAAGCCGGCTTGCGATGAGCTCCTCAAGTTGCCCTGACTTCAGTCAAACGGATTTTGCAGGGATGTAGCCGGGCTCAGCGGCCAATCGGTCGTGAAGGTGAGGACCTGGAGGTAACCAATCTGGAGGTAACAAAGGCATGAAAGCGCGACGGTGCACGGTGTTGGTACTGGCGGCAGCTTGTCTCGCGCTTTTCGCCCGGACAGTCGTCGCTCAGCAGGACGAAGGCCCGATTCTGAAGCCCAAGCCCAAACCCAAGCCATCGAGCGCCACGCTTCTGGTCATGTGTGACCTGGCCTGCAACTGGAAGCTGGACGGGGAAGCGAAGGGCAGCATTGAGGCCGGCGGATCGAAGAAGGCGTCCGTCTCTCTCGGCCAGCATCTGGTCGACGCCACAACCGAGGACGGCCTCGACAAGGTCGAACAGGAAGTCGACATCAAAAGCGCCGAGCAGACCATCGTGCGCATCATACTCCAGCCCATGCATGATGCGCGCCTCAAAGCCGAGCAGGAAGCCCGGGACAAAGCTGCGCGCCAGCAACAGAAGGAGAACGCCGCTGTCCAGGCGCAGCAAGGCCGGCATCTCTTCGAGCAGAAGCAATACGCCGAGGCCAGGCCTCTACTGGCAGGCGCCTGCGACGGCGGAAATATGGACGGATGCGCCTTTCTCGCTGCGCTCTATGCGTCCGGCCAGGGAGTGCCCCAGGACTACGCCCAGGCCGTCACCCTGAGTCGAAAGGCCTGCGACAGCGGAAACGTCGATGGCTGCAACAACCTTGCCTTGCTCTACGAGAGCGGCCGCGGCGTGCCCAGGGACTTCTCGCAGGCGCGCCTGTTTTTCGAAAAGGCCTGCAATGGCGGAAACATGCGCAGCTGCTCCACCCTGGGTTTGCTCTACCAGAGCGGGCAGGGCGGCACACAGGACTTCCAGCAGGCCGTCGCTCTCCAGCAGAAGGCCTGCAACGGCGGATTCGCAAATGCGTGTAACGATCTGGGATTCCTCTACCTGAACGGCCGCGGCGTGCCGCGTAACGACGCGGAGGTCCGTGCCCTCTTCGAGAAGGCCTGTAACGGCGGAAACAATCCCGGCTGTGACAATCTCGGACAGCTCTACGAGAGCGGCCGCGGCGTGCCTCAGAACTACGCCGAGGCGCGCTCGCTGTTCGAAAGGGCCTGCAACGCCGGAGGCATGCTCGCCTGCAACCATCTCGGCCAGATCTATCAGAACGGCCTGGGCGTACGGCGCGATATGGCCCAGGCGCGGGCTCTCTACAGCCAGGCCTGCGACAAGGGATTGCGGGCAGCCTGCGACAACCTGCACAAAATGCGTTGATTTGAGCGTACAGGTTCTACGGGAGGTCCAACCGGCGACGGCCTCTACCTAGTCCGTGGCTGCGGTTGCCGACTTTAACAGCGACGGGGTCTCCGATGTTCTGCTGAGAGATGCGAGCTGAGCAGGAGGAAGGAGCCGATCCCGTTCATGATCGCTCGTCAGCAGCGCCTTCGTGCATTTGTCGCCATTATTATCTGTGTGGGAGTTGCCAACTGTTAGAACCTGATCCGAAATGACATGCCTGGACACAAATGGATACACTGCTCTTCGAGCTGACTATCGCATGATGAGGCTCAGACTGGTTGAAGCCGCTAATATTCGCGCTCACCGGATAATCATCTTGTTCACACGCTGTGCGCTACGGGGTGCTTAGGGATGTCCCAATTAGTCCCGCAAGGAAAGGTATACGACGTCTGTATCATCGGATCCGGCGCGGGAGGCGGAACAGCCGCCAAGGTTCTAACCGAGGGTGGGCTGACCGTTGTAATGCTCGAGGCCGGCCCCGTTCTAAATCCTGAAGAAGATTTCGAAGAGCACGTCTGGCCGTACGAACTGCCCCATCGTGGCGCGGATATTGGAGGCAGAGCACGTCACGAGCTCAACACCGAATTCATGGCTCCCAATGGCTTTTGGGAGATCGAGGGCGAACCATACACAACCGCTCCCGGCTCAAGCTTCCGATGGTTTCGGTCACGGATTGAAGGAGGCCGCACAAACCATTGGGGACGCATTGCTCTGCGCTTCGGTCCGGCGGACTTCAGGGCGCACTCCACCGATGGCATGGGCGACGACTGGCCCATTACTTATGAGGAACTCGCGCCTTACTACGACAAGATTGAGTCTTATATCGGGGTGTTCGGTTCGAAGGAAAATGTCCCGAACTCGCCAGATGGCGTTTTTCTTCCTCCGCCGCGCCCGCGCTGTACTGAAACGCTTGTCAAGAGGGCCTGCGACAAGCTGAACATTACCTGCATCCCCTCCCGGCTGGCCATTCTGACCACGCCGCTGAACGGACGCCAGCCTTGTCATTACTGCGCACAGTGCGGCCGGGGATGTCTCACTGCCTCCAACTTCAGCTCCAGCCAGGTCATGATTCCGCCCGCGCGCGCGACCGGCCGATTTACTCTGGTCGCCAATGCCATGGCGCGCGAGATCGTCCTCGGTAAGAACGGAGCCGTCGAAGCCGTCTCTTACATCGATAAGACGACCCGCAGCGAAAAACGGATCCGGGCGAAAGCCTTTGTGGTGGCGGCAAGCGCTTGCGAAACTGCGCGTCTGTTGTTGAACTCGTGCTCCACAGGCTTTCCCGATGGATTGGCGAACTCATCCGGAGTCGTGGGCCGCTATCTTACCGACTCAGTTGGTACCCATCTGGCAGGCTATTTCCCCCAGTTGGAAAAGATGCCCCCACACAATCATGACGGCGTCGGTGGCAT
>DATAQX010000435.1:0-1504 GCA_036264455.1 Silvibacterium sp.
GAACGGAGCCGTCGAAGCCGTCTCTTACATCGATAAGACGACCCGCAGCGAAAAACGGATCCGGGCGAAAGCCTTTGTGGTGGCGGCAAGCGCTTGCGAAACTGCGCGTCTGTTGTTGAACTCGTGCTCCACAAGCTTTCCCGATGGATTGGCGAACTCATCCGGAGTCGTGGGCCGCTATCTTACCGACTCAGTTGGTACCCATCTGGCAGGCTATTTCCCCCAGTTGGAAAAGATGCCCCCACACAATCATGACGGCGTCGGTGGCATGCACCTGTACATGCCCTGGTGGAGATTCGGCCAGAAGAATGATTTTCTGCGGGGCTACCACATTGAGTTCGGCGGCGGCCGCAACATGCCCAGCGTTGGAGAATTCGACGGAGTCTGCGCTCAGCACGAAGGCTATGGTGTCTCACTGAAACAGCGATGCCGCACGGCGTATGGTGCCGCGATCGGATTCAGCGGGCGCGGCGAGATGATCCCCAACGAGAAGAGCTTCTGCGAGATTGATCCTACGGTTGTAGACAAATGGGGCATACCGGTGCTGCGCTTCCACTGGCAATGGGGAGAGAACGAGCTGAAGATGGCCGCACATATGCAGGAGACCTTCCGCTCCATCATCGAGACTGCGGGCGGAACTGTCTTAAGCAATCCGTCTCTGGCCGTCGCACCCGACAATGCGCGCGTCAGCCAGGTCGCCATATCTGAGGGCGGCACTATCATCCACGAACTCGGCACCGTGCGCATGGGAAACGACCCGAAGAATTCGGTCCTGAACAGCAACTGCCAGGCTCACGATGTCAAAAATCTATTTGTAGCCGACGCTGCACCTTTTGTGACCAACCCGGACAAGAATCCGACATTGACCATCATGGCGTTGTCGTGGAGAACTTCAGAGTACTTGCTCGATCAGGCCAGAAAAGGGCAGCTTTAGAGAGCGTTTCATGAGTGCAGACTCAATATCTCGCCGTGATGTCTTGAAGTCGTTGAGCATGGGCGCTGTCGCGGCCTCGGCGCTCCACACCATCCCTCTTCAGGCTGCGGCATACATCCACAGCCAAGTCGCTACTGAAAAAGCCCTGAACAAAGCCGGTGCATACACGCCCAAATTCTTCCCTCTGCAGCAATACAAAACGCTGCAAAGCTTATGCGAGACAATCATCCCCGCCGATGCAGATTGCGGAGGCGCCATCGAAGCCGGAGCGCCCGAATTCATCGATCTGCTCACCAGCGAGAATCCGGAATATCAATTGAAGCTGGGCGGCGGGTTGATGTGGCTCGATTCCGCCTGCTCCGATCGCTACGGCAATGCTTATCTTCACTGCACTTCACAACAGCAGAAAGAGATCCTCGACCTCATTGCATACCGCAAGAACGTCGTGCACGATTCCAGCCTGAGCCAGGGAGTCGCCTTCTTCTCTTTCTTGCGCGACCTCACCGCGGACGGCTTCTTCACCAGCGAGATTGGCATTAAGTATCTCGGCTACGTTGGCAACACATTTTT
>DATAQX010000453.1:0-9126 GCA_036264455.1 Silvibacterium sp.
GCGGTCAGCACCAAAAAAACGGCCCCTCGGGTGAGGGGCCAATCTGCCTTGGTTCTCTCGTTGTGTGAGAGCTTGGTTGCGGACCTTTTCGTTCTGTTTTTTTAACCGATGTAGCGACGCAGCACCCTGAGGGGAGGGCTGCGCGGAAGACTACTGCGTCGCTCCAATCGGCGAACCCGCGCCCGAAGACGACGTGTTCAAGGCCGCTAAACTGTTTTGCAACACACTCACGGTTACAACACTGCCGCGAGGGGTGTTATCTGAATCGCTACCTGCGCTGGCGTTGCCCATCGCGACCCGGTAAATGCGATAGACGGGAACATCGTGGGCCGCCAGATACCGAACTACCGCGTCCGCCATGTGCTGCGAATTCCGGATACCGGCCTGACCGCTGCTATGGGAAAAGCCCTTGATCTCAAGGACATAGCCCCTTTGCCCGCGAACCTGGGACGCAATCTGATCGAGCGCATCTTTGGCTTTTTCGTTCAGCACCGTCTGTCCCGGACGGAAGTGAATCTCGGTGTCATTCACTTTCTGAAAATGGTCCAGATTGGCAACAGTCGTGTTCAGCCGGGTAGTTTCAGTGCTGGCCTGCTGTGCGGTCTGATTTGCCTGGTTCGCAGTATTGTTGGCGGTGACGGCGGTCTGGCTGGCCTGATCTGCCGTCGACTGTGCCTGGTGGATACCGGCCTGGGCGCGGGTGTCGACATCCTTGATCTGGTTCGCGTTCCTCGCCTGGAGCTGGTCGAGTTCATTGAGCCGGTCCTTGATCGGGTCAGTCTGCCGGTTGACCCAGCGCTTGCGCGCAAAAGGATTCATACGGCCCCAGAAACCTTCGTTCGACCTAACAAGTGGCTGGCCAGTAGCATAATTGCTGTCACCTGGGTTTACCCTGTCGGGCTGAGGCTGGATATTTGGAGAGGTTGCGGGGGTTGTAGTTTGCGTCTCAGAAGTTGAGGGTTGGGTTTGCTGTGCCTGAGCCGGGGAGGATGCACCGGGGTCGGAGTTGCTTTGCGCGACCGCCGGGTACCCAAGGCCAGCCGCAAGGAGCAGCGCCGAAATTGCCGAGGGTGTAAGAAGTTTCTTCATTTTCCTCTTTTCAGTCATTTTGATTTGCATTCCTTGGCATGATCTGGAAGAACACACGTCGGAAGCTGCGCAGCGTCCTGTATGCCTTTCATATTGCATTCCGCCTGCCAAACTCTTTTGAAACAGGCACCCTAACCTAAATCGTTTTAATAATGGGATTTCCACTAGCAGGAGGACGCTGGCGGGAAATGGTGACCGTGTAAAAAGCACTCAGTAGCCATACCGCCGGGTCCTGGCAGGAAAATTTTGCTCGATAGAGGGAATTTCGCTTATTCGGGAGGCGAGTTTAGAACCTGCACCAAATGCAGGGCATGCCGGGGTGAGTTTTGGGCGATCTGCTCGCGGCAACTGAAGCCGTCGGCGATGAGGATGGCACCGGGTACGGCAGCGCGGATGGCGGGGAGCAGGACGCGTTCGGCCAGAGTCTGAGAGATGGCAAATTTCTCCTTTTCAAAGCCGAAGGGTCCAGCCATGCCGCAGCATCCGGAATCGAGTAACGTTACCTGGGCCCCGGTACGCCCGAGGAGCTCGACTTCGGATTTCATCTTCATAAGCGATTTCTGATGGCAGTGGCCATGCAGAATGATGGTCCGGCCGGCAAGGCTGGGCGGCTGGTAGTCCGGGGCGTGGTGAAGGAGGAAATCGCTGAGCAAAAGGCTTTGCTCCCGCAGGCGCTGGGCCCGGGCACTTGTGGGGAAGAAATTGCGAAGCTCGTCGTGGAAAACGCTGGCGCAGGATGGTTCGAGGAAGATGATGGGACGGCCGGCGTCGATTTCAGGGGCGAGCCTCTCCATAACGCGTTCGAGGTAGGCGCGGGCTTCAGTCAGGAACCCAAAATCATAGAGCGGGCGGCCGCAGCAGATGTGTTCCCTGGGGAGGCGAACGCTGAATCCAGCACTAGTGAGGACGTTGTGAGCGGCGGCGAGAGTCTCGGGGTGGTAATAGTTGTTCCAGGTGTCGGGCCACAGGACAACGGTCTGCCTGGCCTGTGAGGGTATCTGCGGTTTGTACGCGCTGAGAAAGCTGCGCGAGGCGAATTGCGGCAGGGTACGCTCCGGCGCGATTCCGAGTAGTGTCCTGACGGCATGGCTCAGACCGGGCAACCGCATAGACAGATTTGCGAGATGTGGCGTGATGCCGGGGATGAATGATGCCGCGTGTGCCCACTTGTCCATGAATGCAAAGCCGTAATGACGCAGGGGACGACGCTGGCCCTGGTAATAGTGGGCGAGAAATTCAGCCTTGTAGGTGGCGAGGTCGACATTGACGGGGCACTCCGTTTTGCAGGCTTTGCAAGAGAGGCACAGATCGAGGGCCTCATGAACGGCCTCGGATTGCCAATCATGATTGAGAATGTCGCCTTCGAGCATTTCCCAGAGAAGGTGGGCGCGGCCGCGCGTGGAGTGCTTTTCCTCCTGCGTGGCCATGTAGCTGGGGCACATGGTTCCGGGGCCCTGTTTGCGGCATGCTCCGACGCCGACGCATCGCAAAGTGGCTTCTGAGAGCGAGCCTTTGTCATCGGGAAACTGAAAAAAGGTTTCCTGCCGATGGGATTTGTAACTGTCACCGAGACGTAAGTTTTCCGTCGGGTCGTAGACCGCGATGGGATCGACTACATGCCCGGGATTCATCCTGTTGTCCGGATCCCACAGTGCCTTGAATTCGAGAAAGGCCTGCATCAGCTCGGGGCCAAACATCTTTGGCAATAAGGCTGAGCGCGCCTTGCCGTCTCCATGCTCTCCGGATAAGGACCCGCCGTGGGCGATGACGATATCGGCGGCGCGATCGATGAATTCGCGGAAAGCACGAATGCCGGGCGCGCTTTCGAGGTCGAAGTTGATGCGCAGATGGACACAGCCCTGGCCGAAGTGTCCATACATAGGGCTGCGGTAGCCGTACTCGCCCATGAGCGCGAAGAGCTGGCGTAAATAGGAGCCGAGTTTTTCGGGCGGCACGGCGGCGTCTTCCCAGCCCTCCCAGCCGTGCGGCTCTCCAGGCACAAAGACGGTGGCGCCGAGGGCGGACTCGCGCACGTACCAGATGCGGGCTGCGTCGGCCGTGGAGTAGAGGCGCGCTGACGGGCGGGAAGAAAGCTTCGCGACCTCGGCCATGAAGGCCTCGGCGTGGAGTTCGACCTCGACTTCGCTCGATGCACCGAACTCGACTAGTAGAAGGCCGTTGCCGGGCGGGAGCAATGCTATATCGTCCTCGGCCAGCCCTTTGCGGAGCATATAGCCGGTCAGGACAGTGTCGATGCCCTCGAGTCCGATGGGGTTGAAATCGAGGATGAAGGGCACATGGTCGGCGGCGATGAAGGAATCGGCGAAACCGACGACGACGAGACGGCGATGCGGCGGGCTGTGCTTGAGGTCGAGGGTGGCACGCAGGACGGTGACGCAGGTGCCTTCGCTGCCTACCAGCGATCGCGCTACATGGAAGCCGTTCTCCGGCAGGAGTTCGTCGAGATTGTATCCGGAGACACGGCGCGGGATGCGCGGGAAGCGTTCGCGAATTAAGTGCTGGTATTTGTTACGAATTCGCGCGAGGCCTGCATAGATCTGCGCGGGACGGCCTCCGGCGGCGATAATGCGATGAAATTCCTCGTCGCTGGTGGCGCCGACGGTCATGCGTGTGCCGTCGTAGAGGAGGACATCGAGGGCGCGAATGTTGTCGACTGTCTTGCCGCCCATGAGGGCGTGGGTTCCGCAGGAGTTGTTGCCGATCATGCCGCCCAGGGTGCAGCGGGAGTGCGTGGCGGGATCGGGCGCAAAGGTGAGGTGATGGAACTCAGCGGCTTCGCGCACGCGATCGAGGACTATACCAGGTTCGACGGAGGCAACTCTGGTATGCGGGTCGAGGGACAGAATGGACCGCATGTACCGTGAAAAATCGAGGACAACGGCGACGTTGCAGCACTGTCCGGAGAGGCTTGTGCCCGCTCCACGGGCGAGAATCGGCGCGCCCAGCTCGCGGCAGGCGGCGATGGCGGCCTCGACATCCGCGACACTGCGCGGGAGAACAACGCCGACAGGCACCTGGCGGTAGTTGGAGGCGTCGGTTGCATAGAGAGCACGCGAGCCCGGGTCGAAGTGAACTTCGCCTTGAATGCGGGACTTGATCCGGGCCTCGAGTTCGCGCGCGGCGGCGAAGTTTTTGTGAGGATGCTGGGCGTTGTCGAGGATGGGGAAGGAAGAGGACATGTGCTCAGAGCCGCTCAGGCTTCGAGCGGAAGATAGTCGCTGGGCTGGGTTTGGTCAACCGGATGGTGATGGCGCAGCGCATCCAGCACCAAGGTAACAGCAGCGGAGACGATCAGGTTGGCCAGCAGCGCGGGAATGGCGATATAGACGACGTAAACGTGGGTTCCAAATTGAAAGGGAAAGAGCGAGCTTTTGAGATCGCGTGCGAGAGCGAGGCCAGTACCGGTGGCCATGCCGGCCGCCCATCCCCACAGCAGCGCTCGGCCATGAAACCAGCGTGTGAAGAGGCCGAGGACGATGGCAGGAAAAAGCTGGGTAATCCAGACGCCGCCGAGGAGCTGCAGCTCGATGGCATATTGCGTGCGCACGAAGAGGACAAAGGCGAGGGCTCCGAATTTCAAAACCAGGGAGACGAGCTTGGCATTCTTCGATTCCTGTGCCGGCGTCATGGGCGTGCGGCGCAGTTCGCCGTAGAGGTTGCGCGTGAAAAGATTGGACGCGGCGATAGACATGATAGCCGCGGGGACAAGAGCTCCTACTCCAATGGCTGCGAGGCAGAAACCAGCGAACCAGCTGGGGAACATCCTCACGAAGAGCAGAGGGACAACACTGGAGGTATTCGATGTCTGGATGCCGGCGGCGATGGCCATGTAACCGAGCAACGCAATCAGCGCGAGCAGAAGATTATAGGCAGGCATGAGCGCGGCGTTGCGGCGAATGATGCGTCCGCTGCCTGCGCTGAGGACTCCGGTTGCGGTGTGCGGGTAGAGCACGATGGCGATGGCGGATCCAAAGGCGAGCGTGGCGTAGCTGAGATATTGCGGCGGCTTGAGAATGATGGATGCCGCGGGCTTGCGCGCGGCGAGCGCAGTATCCGCCACGGAAAAGATGTGTCCGTAGCCGCCCAGCTTGGCAGGAAGAATGACAATGGCGGCGAGGACCATGATGTAGAGCATCACGTCCTTGACGATGGCAATGAAGGCGGGAGCGCGGAGGCCGCTGGTGTAGGTGTAAGCGGCAAGAATAACGAAGGCGGCAACCAGCGGCCATTCGCCGTGGATGCCGAGCGCGGAGATGACTTCGCGCAGACCGACCAGTTGGAGCGCAATATACGGCATGGTGGCGAGGATACCGGTAAAGGCCAGCGCCATAGACAGTGCGCGGCTGCCATGACGTCCCCGGGCAAAGTCGGCCAGGGTTACATAACCGTGACGGCGACTGACGTTCCAAAGACGCGGCAGGACCAACATCATGTAGGGATACAAAAGGATGCAATAAGGAATGGCGAAGAAGCCGGGTGCTCCGGTGCCGAAGAGCGCGGCAGGCACGGCGATGACCGTGTAAGCGGTGTAAAAATCTCCGCCGATCAGGAACCACGTAATCAGCGTTCCGAAGCGGCGTCCGGCCAGTCCCCACTCTTCCAGGCTGTTGAGGTCGGCACGCTTCCAGTGCACAGCGAAGAATCCGGCGACCGTGACCAATAGAAAGCAGACGGAGAATACAGCGATGGCAACAGCGTGCGGGAAGAAAGCCATGATGTCGGGTGGAGCTATCTTATCAAGGGTACAGAGTCAGAGCGCAGGCTCAGAGCACAGAGAAAACTCATGACTGCTATCACCTGCATCACCGAAGCAGGCCACTGGTCGGCCACTCATAGACGACGACTCCGAGGTCGCTCAGCACCTGCATGGTGGTTTCGACGTTGCGACGGACCTCGATGCGGTCGGCGCGGGCGGCCAGAGCGTCTTCTTCGACTGCGATCACGCGACCGTAGGGCCATGACTCTTCCGGCAGCGCAGCAAGAGCTTCAGGCAGATCGGAGAGGCGAAGGACAAGCTCGCGCTTGCGGGCGTTGGGCGGGTGCATAAGTCCGCCAGGTGCGATGTCGCTTTGCGGGCCCTCGGGATACATGATGCGCAGGGTGACAGTTTTTTTGCCGACGATGAGGAATGGATTTCCCCAGCTCTCGCGCGTGTGGATGGCCAGGTAGCGGCTCTTCGCGGGCGGAGGAATCTGCTCGATCTGCTGGCGGTCGGTGTCCCGCTCCTCAACTGCGGCTCGCGACTGCTGCGGCGTGGGCCCGGGGACGGCGGGTGTGGACTGGTTGCCGGATGAGCAGGCGCTGAGCATAGCAGCGAACCCAAGCGTGATGGAAAACAGGCGAAATCGATTCATGGTGCAGTTGCGGTGAGCGCCGGGCAGCCTCAGCATATCAAGGGAACGCCATGGATTGAACGTAAATTGCGACGGCGGCTCACTTTCCCTGCCAGACTGGAACACGCTTTTCCAGAAAAGCACGCGTGCCCTCGGCTTTGTCGGCTGTTCCGCAGCAGAGTCCGAAGAGCGCCGCTTCGTGGGCGAGGGCCTGGTCGAGGGGCAGATCGTATCCGGTATGAACGGCCTCGAGGCATTTTTCGATGGCCAGCGGGGCCTGGGCGGCAATGGTTTTGGCGATCTGCTGGGCGCGCGGGAGAAGATCGGCAGGCGGAACGACTTCCTCGACTAAGCCAATACGCAGGGCTTCTACGGCGGGGATGATGTCGCCGGTCAGCAGGAGTTTAAAGGCTGCGCCCTTGCCGACGAGACGCGGCAGGCGCTGGCTGCCTCCGTAGCCGGGAATGAGACCAAGCTTGACTTCGGGCTGGCCGAACTTTGCCGTCTCGCTGGCGATGCGGAGGGTGCAGGCGAGAGCGAGCTCGCAGCCGCCGCCGAGGGCGAATCCGTTAATGGCGGCGATGACCGGCTTGCCGCAGTTCTCGATGCGGTCGAAGAGGTGCTGGCCGCGCAGGGCCAGCTGCTGGCCTTCGATGGCTGAGACCTGGGCCAGCTCCTGTATGTCGGCTCCGGCGGCGAAGGCTTTTTCTCCAGAGCCAGTAAGCAGGATGGCGCGGACGGCCGGGTTTGAGACGAGTTCTTCAAGAGCGCCACTCAGCTCGCGCAGGGTGGCGGCGTTGAGCGCGTTGAGCACCTTGGGGCGGTTCAGAGTGAGGACGGCGATGGGCTCGCTTACTTCGACGAGGATGTTTTCGTAGGTCATGGTGAACGGGTGAGGATAGCATGACTCGTCTCTCGGGCGCGAAGCCCGGCTGCAAGCGACGAATACGCCGAGCGGTACAATCGGCGACGCACGACAAGCTTCGCGGACTGGCCGATGTGACGGCGGGCGCTTGTTGTCGTTCCGCATGTCATTCTCGAGCACTCCAATCTACACCGGATCGGAACGGCTGACCCCGTATGAATCCAGGACATCGCGCAGGGTCACCACTCCTTCCAGCTTATGTACGTTGGCGCGGCTCACCACTGGCAAGATTTCGATCTGGTTTGTTCCCATGCGTTCAAGCGCTAGATCAAGCCCCTGATCGGAGTGGACGTGCGGAAAAACAAGCCCATCCACAAGCTCGCCGAGCTTCTTGTCGCCGCTATCCGCCAGTTCCTGTTCGAGCCTCGAATAATTGATAACGCCCACCACTCCACGGCGATCAGCCAGCAACCAGGTGCGCGATTCACTGGAGCGGACCTGTTCGCACGCTTCTCGAACCGTGATCTCGGCTTGCAGGGGCGGCGGCGCAGTGCGCATGATCCGGACGATCTGCCGCTGACCGCGCCAATGTCGCGACTCGGCTGACGGCAGGTGCACGCCATCCTGAATAGCCAGGGCTTCGTAGATGGGCTGTTTCTGGAATCGCGAAGAAATGAAAAAGCTGACCAGGTTCGCAATCATCAATGGCACGATAACCGCATAGTCCTGGGTCATCTCGAAAATCATCAACACCGACGTCATGGGGGCGCGCACGATCCCAGCGAAGGCCGCGCCCATCCCGACCAGCGCATAGGCTCCGGGCGTCGCTGTGTAAGCGGGAAACAGATGATGGGCCACGGTGCCCACGGTGCCTCCCAACATGGCGCCGATAAACAGGGCAGGGCCAAAGATGCCGCCCGCGTTGCCGGAAGCGTAGCTGGTGGTCACCGCTATGAGTTTGAGAACCACCAGCACGGCCATCAATTCGACCGCCATATTTCCGTTCAGGGCGTGGCCGACATATACATAGCCCACGCCCAGGACCTGGGGCACAAACAATCCGAACAATCCCACTAACAAACCGCCGGCCACAGGTTGAAACCAGACGGTCTTTTGCGGGAGACGCAGAAACCACTCCCGCATACCCAGCAGAAGTTTCGTGAAGACTGCCGAGACCAGCCCGCCCACAACTCCGAGCACGGCATAGATGGCAAATTCCGCAGGATGCACCAGCTGGTACTGCGGAACCTTGAAGAGAGGGCTATTGCCGAGCAGCAGGCGGAGCACCCCCCAGGATGTAGCCGATGCCAGCACCACATAGCCAACCAGCGGCGCCTGAAGGTCGCCCACGATCTCTTCGAGCGCAAACACCACGGCCGCCAGGGGTGTGTTGAACGCCGCTGCAATGGCTGCTGCCGCGCCTATGGGCAGAAGCGCCTTTACCTTTTCGGGACGCAGTCCGAGAAGACGTCCGAGCACCGAGGCGATACCGGCGCCCACCTGCACTGAGGGTCCTTCGCGTCCGAGGGGAATTCCGCTGGCCAGGGTCGCGGACGTGCAAAAGAACTTTCCCAGAACCGTGCGCAGCCGGATGCGTCCCTCGCCCGCATAAAGAGCAGCCTTGGTTTGTGGGACGCCGCTGCCCCGCGCGTTCGGAAAATAGCGGAACAGGAGGTAACCCATGCTCAGGGAGCCCACGATCGGGAACAGCAGACGCCGCCACCGGGCACCACCTGGCGGATACAGGCGCATCCCGGCCCGTTCTGTCAGCAGGATGAAGGCCACGACTGCCAGGCCTGTCAAGGCTCCAATAACCAG
>DATAQX010000042.1:0-11541 GCA_036264455.1 Silvibacterium sp.
TTTGGCACAATACAACACTGAACACTGCAATCACTCTAGTGCGGCCTGCGATACTCGATTTCGTCTTCGCGCAGGTAGTACTCGGCGGAGCAATTATCGGCACCGCAAATCATCGATTCCAGGCCGGCGAATTGAGCTCGCGTAATCAACCCCAGCGCGCCGCAACTTGGGCAGGCGAGAACTGCCCAATAGGGATTCTGGGCATCTCCCAGCGACCCTGCATTCTCAAGCACAAAAAGCGTACCCGGTTCCATCTGCTCTGGTATCCATTGTTCGAGCAATTGCAGTTCTGATGACATGCTAAACCTCCCTTGTCTCGCTCACGCTATTTGACTTGCGATTTGGAACTGAGGACGTCCAGATCACGTTTAGAGTTTTCACTTCATCCCTACGCCGTCACGCGTTGTTTTGATGCCCTCCTGGATTGTTCTACCGGCTTCTTCGCCACATCCCTTTGAAATAAATCTTCCAACTCGACACGTAGTGGTTTCAGTGTGTCCGTAAGATTTATTAATAGCATCGGCTGCATTGTGTTTCGCAATAGCTCAATAACCTGCTTCGAATCCGTTTCGAGAAATATCCGCTTTCCAGCCAGCAAGAGATGATATTCGCGCTTCCCCGTTACCAGATCGATCAGACGCAGATGTATCTCCGTGCGCAGCAAACGGAGGACGCGCCTCACCTGTGCGAGCGAGATACTTCTTTGCCGCAGCTGTTCGATAACTAAAATATCAACCAGATTTGCCGCGGAGTACATGCGGTTGCGGCCCTTCCGTTCCGGAACCACGATCTGCCGCTCGTCCCACCATTGGAGTTGCCGGGCCGTAACACCGGTCAACTCAAGAACGTCGCGTGTGCTGAAGCAATCTTTCAGCATTCTCAACGGTTTCCAGTTCCAAACATTTCACAACTGAAATGTTTGACTGTCATTCTTTCTGGAGAGGACCTCCCTGTCAATCCCCATCTTTCAACGAAATCAAGAATGACAACAATTACCTTCGGATTCACCTGGCAGTCATCTGATGTAACGCCGTCTTTATTGCGTCCGCGACGTGCTGAATACCGTTCGGAGTGAGATAGGGATGCATTGGCAAGCTTAATACATGTTTGGCGGCACCTTCGGCGTGAGGAAAGCTGCCCGCGCCTAGCCCAAACTGCTTTGCAAGCGTCACGAAGACAGGCTGCAAGTGCAACGCAACGGGATAATGTACCGCCGTCGGAACACCGATCTCGCGCATGGCCCTTTCGATGGTTTCGCGCTCGTCCACCTCGATCGTGTATTGAGCCCAGGCGCTGGTGCAGTCTGCGCCAAGACGCGGCGTTTTCACCGCGTCTTGGAGAAGTGCAGTGTAGCGGTCCGCAACCTCATTGCGCGCCAGCAGTTCATTGTTGAAGACGTCGAGTTTAGCCAGCAATACGGCGGCCTGGATAGTGTCCATGCGTCCGTTGATGCCGATTCGGGTGTGGTGGTAGCGGCGATCCTGACCATGGTTGCGCAACTCAAACATGGCGGCGGCGAACTCGTCGTCATTGGTGAAGCACGCTCCGCCGTCGCCATAGCAGCCTAGTGGCTTCGACGGGAAAAAGCTCGTGCAACCAATCGTGCTCAAATTTCCAGAATGACGGCCGTGATAGAGAGCGCCGAAGCTTTGTGCGGCGTCTTCAATGACCGGAAAACTATAACGTGCGGCAATGGTATTGATCCCATCCATCTCCGCAGGCTGCCCATAGAGGCTCACGGGCATGATCGCGCGCGTGCGAGGCGTGATGACCGCTTCAATTTTTAGCGGATCAATGTTGTAGGTGGCCGGATTGATATCCGCGAAGACGGGAACCGCACCGAGCAATACGATCATTTCGGCCGTCGCGAAAAACGTGAAGGGCGACGTGATGACCTCATCCTCCGGCCCGATGCCCAGCGCCATCATCGCAAGGAGCAGCGCATCGGTTCCGCTCGCGCAACTTATGCAGTGCTTCGCTCCGGTGTGCGCAGCGAGACGCTCCTCCAGCTCTCGTACTTCGGGTCCCAGGATGTACTGGCCGTGATCGAGAACTGCCTGAATGCGCGCATCGATCTCCGGTTTCAGACGGCGATACTGCGTTTTGAGGTCAACAAACTCCATGCCTTTATTCTCGCTCATCGGCAGAGGAGTGTCGCGTCAGTGTGAAGTGCGAGGCAGTCAGCGGGGGTCAGTCATTGCAGGTCCAGTCGAAGCCCGCTGCGAGCTTGCCTTATCAAGTTCGCGGTAAATCTGCTGATTGCGAACGATCGCCTGAACATAGTCCCGTGTTTCAGTGAATGGAATTGATTCCACGAATTCGTCCATGTCGTGATAGTGGCCAATGGACTGCCAGTCGAGCACGCGTTCGTCTCCTGCATTATAGGCAGCGAATGCATACTCAGGCCGCCCACCGAATTTGTCCAAGGTGCGTTTCAGATACAGAGTTCCCAGGCGAATATTTGTGGAGGGATTGAGCAACTGGCCCGTCTCAAAAGGGTGAATTCCCTCTTGCTTCGCGAGGCTTTTCCCCACGCTGGGCAACAACTGCATCAGACCATACGCGCTCTTATTGGATACCGCGCCGGGATTGAACTCTGATTCCTGGCGAATGAGCGCGGCCACCATGTACGGATCAAGCCCGTTGCTGGCAGCGTTTTCTTTAATGTCAGGCCAATACGGCTGGGGGAACAGAATGCGCCAATAGGCCATGGGGATCGATTCGATAGGTGCTGAGGTGTAGAACGGCAGCGCGTGCTTGAGCAGACGCATGGCGTGCCACGTTTCGCCGTACGAAGCAAAAATTTCAGCCTCTGCGAATGCGCCCCACTCGCTGCTTCCATCGGCGGCCTGAATTTCCGGCGCAATGTACTCGTTCAGTCCGGCGTTGGCCAGAAGCTTCGCTTTCACCACATGGGGATCATCTTCCGGCACATCGTCGCTCAGCTCCGGGATTGACTCCGCCTGCAATGCCTCCAGAACGGAAAAGTTCACCGGCGTGACCTGACCCAGTTGCGCCAGCCGCTCCTGCGCCAGCGCCGCGTAGTAATAGTGCCGGTAAACGCGCGCCACCGTGCGATAGTAACTGGCGGCCATCTCCGGCTTATGATCTTCCTGCTCGTACAGGCGACCGCGCCAGTACAGCGCCGAGGGAATCTCCTTCCCACCCGGGAAGTTGGCAATCTGCTCATCGAAGAGCCGTGAGGCCTCAGCGTATTGCCCCAGCCGATAGTTCAGCCACGCAGCGCGCCAGTGGCTGCTGGGCGAATAATTCGAGCATGCCCCGGTGTGCGGCGACTCGCACGATTTGGGGAAACGCCGTGCCAGCTCGCTGTAGTATTCGATTGCATGGGGATAATCCTTGCGCAGCAGATACATGTTGCCGCTGGAGTAGAGAGCCTCGGCCAGCCATGGACTCTCCGGAAAGCGTGTCTTCATCTGCTCGACAATTGCCCGCTGCGTCTCGCCATCGTCTTTGCTGCGGGCCAATTCCATTAGTAGATACTGCCTTTTGGCGCCGGTCTCGTCGTCGGTGTCCGGCAGACGGTCCAGTTCCTGCTTGTTCAAGCGCTTCAGCTTCCAATCGCTGGCGGCCGCAGCCACCAGCAACCCGTTGCGCGTGCTCGGATCCAGAGCAGAATCGCCGGCAAGAGAGCGATACTCTTCTTCGGCCTCGCCATATCGGGCAGCTGCGTACAGGGCGTCGGCATGATGACGCCGTTCTTCCGGAGGCAGAGACGCGATTTCTCCCGAAGATACCAGCTGTGCCCGTGCCTGAGCCGCCTCCTGGCTAAGCGGAAAATTCAGATACACCCGCCGGAATTGTTGCAGCGCTTCCGGTGTATGGCCGGCCACAAGGTTTGCCTTGGCCAGCGCGAGTTGAAAATCTGCTTTTCCAGCGATTGTCTCGGCGTGATGCGCGTCCAATATTCGCAACGCCGCCTGAGGATCCTCCTCCTGCAAAAACAGGTTGGCCTCGAGGATGGGTACGCTGCGAACAAAAATCGAGTCAGGATGTTTCTGGATGAAACTATTCAGAACCGATTCTGCATCAGCCAGCTTGTTGTCTTGCAAATACGCCTGCGCGGTTAAATAATCTGCGTAATCGTCGAGCGACTGTCCAGCCAGATTAGCGGAGTGCAAAGCGCTCACTGCCTCCGGATATTTGTGGTCCAGCAGATACGCGTGGCCCAGCGCCAGGTAAGCTGCGGCGGCAGCCTCGCCGGTATGGGCATGTGCGTAGGTCGAAACTCCTCCATAAGCCGCCGGCGATCGCATCGTAGCCAACTGCTGTGCCATGGGCCGCAGCTGTGACGAGGCAACGAAGGCCTGATGCAGCTTCTGGCTCCTGGCGAGCTGCTTTGCAGTAAGCGGCTTGTGTGACTGCTTGCGTCTCGTCTTCGAGGTATGGCTCGTTGCGTGCGCGCTTGCCGGCGCGACGTGCGCCTTTGCGGAATGAGTCGCAGAAGTTGTCTTCTTCGCGTTGCTCGATTTCTTATGAGTTGAGGCTGTATCCGGCTTAGGGGTAGACCCAGTCTGTGCCGCACACACATAAAACCCAGCGAAGACCGCTGCCGCTCCCAATACAGCCGTATACCAGCCGTTTGAGCTCAGCCTCTTCACTGCTGACAGTTTCGAGCGTGTCACGTCCGTCCCACTCCTGTTTTTACTGTATGCCGAAAGCACTATTCACGTCCCAGCCAAATTATGGTGAAAACCGCAGGGTTTCTCTTTTGGATACTTCTTCTGTCCAAAACGGTAGCGGGTCCAGCCAAGAATTCACGGACTGGGGGCGCACCTTTCGATATATCCCAAACAGAAGCAGGATCAGCCGCTTTGCTCTCAACTGCCAAGCCATTTAGGATGAAACAAGCAGAAATTGCTCCGTTGTAATTATCTACGGCCTTTTTTTCTGCAACTATCTGTCATGTCAATGATCCAAACACAAGGCACTGAGGAGATTCATCCCGATATCCTGCTCGTCAACCGCGCGCGCGGGGGCGATGTGGGGGCATTTGAGAAGCTGGTGCGGCAATATGACCGCCAGGTTTTCCGAATCGCTCAGCACATCACCCAAAATCGCGAGGATGCGGAGGATGTGGTACAGGATGCCTTCCTCAAGGCGTATGAAAAGTTGGACCAGTTCCAGGGTAACTCCAAGTTCTACACCTGGCTGGTGCGCATCGCAGTGAACGAATCGTTGATGCGGCTGCGCAAACGGCGCACCGGCCGCATGGTTTCGATCGATGAGGATGTTGAGACCGAAGAAGGCTCCATGCCGCGCGATCTGGCGGACTGGGGTCCTGACCCGGAAGAGCAATATGGCCAATCGGAAATGGCCGATATTCTGCGTAAGACGATCCAGGGATTGCCTCCGGGCTTCCGCGTGGTGTTTGTCCTGCGAGATGTAGAGGGTCTTTCTACCGAGGAAACAGCCGAGACCCTGGGTTTAAGTATTCCAGCAGTCAAGTCGCGCCTGCTGCGGGCGCGGCTTCAGTTGCGGGAACGGCTCAGCCGTTACTTCCGCAATCGAACTAAGGATGGTGTGAAGTGACCTGCTCAGAGTTTTTGGCGCAATTGGACGATCTCATCGACGACAACGTAACCGTTCCAGTGCGGGTCCAACTCGAAGAACATCTTCGCGGATGTGAGCATTGCGTCGTCACCCTGAGCACCACCCGCAAGACGATCGAAATTTATCGTAAGCACGTAATTTACGAGCTGCCGAACGAACTCCGCGAAAGGCTGCAAAAGGCTATTCTGGCCAAGTGCAAGAAGTGCTAGTGCTCAAGGAACTCGCCTGAACACCTCCTCACCCTCACAGCTTTCCACTTCAATCCATGGGACCGCCCGAATAGTTGCTGTTCGGAGGGGGGGTGCTGGTGGTAGTACCGCCGCCCCCGGTGCTCGTGCCGGAGTCGTCGCGGCGATGCAGGGTGGGACGGTCATCGGTGCTGTTCGGTGAGTTGGGGTCGGAGGGTGAGCTCACACGCCGCAAGGTGGGCTTCTGGCCGTTCTTGCCGTCGGTCAGCTTGCGCTTATTCTCGATGCGCGCCAGCCGCGCCTTGACTTCGTCGAACTCCGAGGTGGTCACCAGGTACTCATCCCGCGGGGGAAGAATCTTGGCGATTTCCTCCTGCGAATGCGCGATGCGGTCGGGAGTTTGCGGGTGATCGGAGAAGGCTCTGGCCACCGCGCCAGGCTTGTGCTTTTGAAGATCCTGAATCTTCTCGAAGAAGGTTACGAAGGCCTGCGGATCATAGCCGGCGCGATACATGTATTGGAGCCCAAGATAATCGGCCTGGGCTTCAAACTCGCGCGAAAATTCAAGGAAAGTCATCGGAATCGCGATGTTGGCGGCTTCGTAGATGCCGTAACCGGCCCAGCCCCCTATGAAGATTAGCGGGATGGTGCCCAGCTGAGCGTAGTTCGCCCGGGTCATCTCACGTGCTGCATGGTGCGCGCACACGTGGGCGGTCTCATGCGCCATCACGCCAGCCAGTTCCGCCTCTTCGTCGGCGGCCAGAACCAGGCCGGAGTTGACGTAGAAGAATCCTCCTGGGAGGGCCATGGCGTTGATCTCGTCCGAATCGATCACCTTGATGGTGAAGGGCACCTTGCAGTCCGAGTTCTTCACGATGTTCTGGCCGACGCGGTTTACGTACTCGGTTACCAGCGGATCGGTAATGAACTTCGTGCTCTTCTCGATCTGGGCTGCATAGGACTTGCCCATCTTGATTTCAGACTCGGTCGAGTACCAGTTGCCCATACCGCGGGCGCCGATGTCGCGCGTTCCGACCGAGTTCACGTCGCTGATGCTTCCCTTTTTCACGCCGGCTACACTGCCATCCGGGTTCACCGTGGGCGCTGGAGTGGAACTCGAGGAGGCAGGACCAGGAGGCGCGGCATTGGCCTGATCGGGATTGACAGGTGTGCCGCTGGGCTTGGCGTCGGGAGCGGGAAGCGGAACTGAGCCGGCAGACGGACTAGCCGCAGGAGCCTGGGTAGAGGCTGGAGCCTGCGGATCCACAGGTGTCTGCGTGGATGGCTGAGCGGGCGTAGTGGCCGCGGGCGGCGCTGTTTGCGGGCTGTTCGATTGGGCCAGCACAACGGCCGGAGCGAGCGCAAGAGCAACTCCCAACGCAAGCGACGCTGGCGAGCGAGGAACGAAACTGTAATTCCGCATGGGACGTCTCCCGAAGACAGACCGATCTCTGCTTCGTTAGACGATAGTATGCTCCTTTTTGCTGATAGGCGTCGCCGCGATTTTGCTGCTGCTTCAACGGGCCTGCTTACCCCTCCCCCCTCCCCGTTGAATCCGAGACCGATTGATTCTAAAGGAGCGGGCTGAAACCGATTCATTCTAAAGGGATAATCTGAGACCGATTCATTCGAAAGGGCTTAGCGATCAGCCATTAGAGATTAGAAAACACGGATCGGATAAAGCCCCTTCGGTCTGATCGCATTTACGGCACGGCTGAAGCCGTACCTTTCCCCGCAAAGCAAAGAAGCCCGCCACGTGGCGGGCTTCTTGTCTCTTATTTCTATTTTACAGGATTGGGGGAAATTGCCGGCCAGGAAAGCAGCGATTAGGATTAGCCATTAGGGATTAGAAAGCGCGCTTCGGCTTGTCATCGAAACAGTCGCTTCGCCGACGGCTGCGCTCGGGCTACGGCAGCGATGTGCGGTCCTTCGGACCGGATTCTCATTCGCGGGGACAGAAGAAAGCCCACCTACGCGCAGGGGGCGAGCTCAGAGCGGTTGCTCCCACCCTTTGCTTCGCAAAAGGATGGCCTTCCCTGCTGCCATACTCCCTACTCACGTCAACTCCGGGCTTGAGTCAGGCTGTTGCGAAACTCAGTTCAGGAGAGGTAAGCAATACAGGCGTAATGCCATGGCTAACGCGTCTTGAATCGGGATGGCGGCCAAACAGCCGCGTTCTTGTCAGGCTTGGTGGAGTGCTTCCGTCAATTTCGCTGCCCCGAGCACGTTTGTGATGCGCTTGAGGTTATATGCCATCGTCGCGAGGCTGATCTCAACCTTTGCGCCAGACAATCCACGCATTATGAGACGAGGGTGCCCGAAGATGCGGTACTTGATCGTCGCAAAGGGATGCTCGACCGTAGATCGACGCAGCTTCATCGCCTCCGAGGTCACTCTCTCCTGCATACGATTTAGCGCTTCTTCATATAGGTGTCGAGCAAGTCCGCGTCTCAATGCCTGCGTGCAACGCGCCTTCAGCGAACAGGCGCCGCAATCGGTCGATGAAGCTTTATACATGGTGTAACGATCTTTGTCGTTAGTGTGTTTGCGCAGGAGTTTCTTGTCGCCGGGACAGGTATATGAGTCTGTATCAGGTTCATAGTGGAAGTCTGTACGGCCAAAGAGGGTGCCACCGCCCTGGTTATTTACTGTGCGCATGACCGGCACGTGCGGCAACATGCCTGCCGCTTCGCAATAAGCAGCCTGCTCTCCGTTCGAATAACCCGCGTCAGCCACCACATTGAAGCTATCAATCTCAAGTGCCTCCTTCGCCGCTTCCGCCATTGGCTTTAGGCAGCGAAGATCGGAAGCATCCAGCACTACATTTTGGGCCACAATCAATGCATCTTCCGCATCAACGGCAGTTTGAACGTTGTAAGCGGGAAGAGCTTGTTGGCGAACAAGCATGAAGCCCGCCTCCGGCTCTGGATTTTGCTTCAACTTCTCAAGTGCAGCTTGCACGGCGGATTGATCAATCTGGGTATCGGGTTCAGTGTCCGCCTGCTCTAGGCAGCTGAGGTAACGCTGCAACGCGACCCTTTCGCGAACGGTATCAATGCTGGCGACAGCGCGAAACTTTGAGCCGTCGATCGCTATCCACTCGCCGCGGACTAGACCACAGCTCTTTGCAAAGCGCACCAACTCCGCACCCGCCGCTGTCACCGCCTCTCGATGAACGCGGCGGAACTCTGCAATTGACTTATGGTCTGGATAGAGGCGGCCCACCAACCACATAAGCTCTACGTTGCGGATACATTCCGCTTCGAGGCGTCTTGATGATCGGATCTGATTGAGGTAGCCATAAAGGTATAGCTTCAGTAGTGTACGAGGATCATAGCCCGGCCTGCCGGTCTCTGCCGCCTGCGACCGTTGGAAGCCCAGTTTGTCCATACTCAGCAATTCAACGAACGCGTCAATCACCCGGCATATGTGATTGGCCGGAACAAGATCGTCCAGAGCCACAGGAAACAAGGTGCCCTGATTGCGTCCTTCACCTTCGATATAAGCCATAAATGATGATGTCCTCGCGCCTGCGAGGACATCATCTCATTCCTGTTTGTTTAAATCACACAAAGTCTCAGCAGAATGCACCTTAGCTTTCAACTCACTCAGAAAATGAATTGCACTTGACGGACTTATTTCGTCACTTGGTAGGATTTGCCACATTCGCGGCTCTGAGTCGATCAAGGACATCGTGGATCGCCTGGGCAATCGCTTCCGGCTTCTGTTGCTGCATCGCGTGTCCTGATCCCGCAATGGGCCTGAGTTCGCCGAGCTTTGAGCGTTTGGAGAGATCGACTTGCATATCGTGCCAAGCTTGATTGATTTGATCGCACTGCGCTTGAGTCAGGCCTTGAAATGCGCTGCATGGAGGAAGGTCCGTTCGCTCCAGGACAATGGTCGGCACGTCATCGCGCCAGGTGAGTCGCTCTTCTGCTGGAAGCAAGCCATTTTGTTGCAGATATTTTGACTCGTTCCAACTCGGATCGAAACTCCGAGAGATCTTCGCATCGCGCCATTCCATTTCCTCGTGGGCGGAATCGACGAACACAAAGCCGGCGACGTCTGAGGGGAATAGCTGCTCATAGCGGCGAATTAAGACACCGCCCAAGGAAGCGCCGACAAGGATATATGGCCCCTTCAAGTGGGCCGCGCTGAAGAGATCATGCATGTTTGCCGCGACTTCATCGACAGGATGGGCTCCTGGGACGTGATCGCTCTTACCGTAGCCAAGTGGATCAAAGCTGCAAACACGCGCGAACGGTGTTATCCGCGCCTGCACCAACGACCAGGCCTCATACGAACCGAGTCCACGTCCAGTTGCGAGAATCACCGTGGGTCCGGGGAGCGGTTCACCCGAACATTCCAGAAACATGCTGTGGCCATTGGATAGTAGAATCGACCGCCCCAAGCTACTGTCGGGCGGTGCGACCGATTGCCCCTCGAAACGTTCACAGCCGTGCACGACGGAAATGCCATGAAGAGAGCAAAAGCCAAGTGCTGTACCTAGCACAAGAACTCCGGCCGTGATGGTGGCACCCGCGGCCACACTAAGTGCTTTCAGATACTCAGGTCCGACTACGGTCAAAGTGTCGTAGATCAGAAAGCACCACAAGCGAAGAACAGCTGACGGTCCGCGCTCTAATGCCGCGGCGAGTTCGTCTCGGAAAGTCCTACGCAACTCTTCGCCATAGTTGAAGAGGAGCGAGTCATCACACCGAAGCAAAAGCCAGTCGTATGCTCGGCAATTAAATCTCTGAAACGTGGTCACGGTTTACCTCCTGATGGGTACAGCTTCCTCAACTTGGCGATCTTCAGGACCTCTTCCTGCCTCCGAAGTTCTGCCTGAAGCAGCTTGCCTCCTGCCAAAGAGAGTCGATATGTCCGGCGCCGTTCCGATGCCTCGGATTCGATCTCTACGATTAGTGCTTGTGCAACAAACCTCTGGATATTCGTATAGAGCGTGGCGGGACCGAGGTTCACCTGACCACCGGAGAGTTCCCTGATCTCCTGCATGATTCGATAGCCATGCTTCTCGCCGTCCGCGAGCGCGAAGAGCACGAAGAAGGCAGCTGTGGGAAGTGGAAGCAATTCGGCGAGTTCTTCAGCACTCAGATTGATTGGCGTCTTCATATATCCAGATCGGGTATATCACCTTTGGATATAGTGGCGCAAGCAAGCGAGCTCTGACTGAACAGGGTGGTCCCGAAGCCAGCGTTCGCTGTCGTCATCCATTCATTCGGATGATCTCCGAGCGCAGGGTTTCGTAACAGCCTCGAGTGGGCCCGCCGGTAAACTGGCCGCATGCTCACGTTCATTCTTGGCCTGGACTTCGACGAAGTCATATGCCGCGACATTCGCAAAGTAGAAAGGACAGGCTATGAGTCTCGCCTACAAGGTGATTGAATCGACTATCGGAAAGCTGAAACTAGTCGCAAGTGACAAAGGCCTGGTGGCCATCCTGTGGGAGAAGGACAGTCCCCGTCGTGTACGTTTGAGCGATCTGGTCGTGAATGAGCAACACCCAGTTCTCATTGAGACAGAACGGCAGCTCGGTGAGTATTTCGCCGGGAAACGAAAGACGTTCTCAATTGCTCTCGATATGAGAGGTACTCGTTTTCAGAAGGACGTATGGGAGGCCTTGCTTGCCATACCCTTCGGCGAAACGAGAAGTTACGGACAGCTTGCGAAACAATTGGGAAATGCTCGGGCGACACGAGCTGTGGGCGCAGCAAACGGAAGAAACCCGGTATCAATAATCGTGCCTTGCCATCGCGTC
>DATAQX010000061.1:0-2304 GCA_036264455.1 Silvibacterium sp.
GGCAAGGAAGCAGAGGTAGACGAGCGCGAGCTGATTCTCGAGTATCTGGCCTTCGTCGATGACTGCGTGGATGAGCTAGGCAGCCGCGAGGCGGTGGCGTCCATCCGCACAATTCTCGAGAACGGTTCGGGCGCCCAGCGCCAGGTCCGCAAATTCAAGGAGAGCAACGGAGACCTGAACGCCGTTGTCGACTATATGGCCGAGGAGACACGCGCCGGGCTGTTTTAACGCGCCGCCCACAGTCGCCGACGCGATACACTGCAACATCCTTTGCAAACCATGACCATCACCCACACTCAGCTTCTTGACGTTGACTTCCCGGCCGAATTCAGTCCCGGCGCCCGCAGCGCCGTCACCACCTGCCTGCGCATCCAGCCTACGGAAAAAGTGACGCTCATCACTGATCAGACGACAATCGAAATCGCTGCGTCGATTGCGCGCGAGCTGCAGAGCATCGCCTCCCCGTGGAATGGATTTGTCCTTGAAGAGCTCGCCCCGCGACCACTGGCCGGCATGCCGGTTGAGATACTCACCGACATGGAGACGAGCCAGGTCTCGATCTTCGCTGTGCAGGTGCAGCAAAACGAGTTGCTCTCCCGCAGGCAGATGACGGACGTGGTGAATCGCCGCCGCATGCGCCATGCCCACATGGTCAACATCACGCCGCAGATCATGCTCGAAGGGATGCGCGCGGACTTTGCCGCCGTCGATCGTCTGAGCCAGCGGGTGGTGGAACGCGCGACTAAGGCTACCGCGGTGCGCGCCACAACGGCCGCAGGTACAGACATCCGTGCAGAGCTGAATCCTGGTTACAAATGGATCAAAACCAGCGGCATCATCAGCCCAGACAAATGGGGCAACCTGCCTGGCGGCGAGGTCTTCACCGCTCCCGGCGAAGTAAACGGCACCTTCGTAGTCGACGGCGTGGTCGGCGACTATCTCTGCCAGCGCTACGGTTCACTTGCCGCCAATCCAATGACCATCACTATCGCCAAGAACCGCATCGTCGCCTGCACCTCGAGCAATAGCCAGCTACAGGACGATTTCTGGGAGTACACGCATCGCGACGAGAACTCCGATCGTGTGGGCGAGTTCGCGATCGGCACCAACATCGGCGTCACGCGTGTGATCGGCAACATCCTGCAGGATGAAAAGTTCCCCGGCATCCACATCGCCTTCGGCGACCCGTACGGCGAGCACACCGGAGCGAAGTGGACTTCATCCACTCATATCGACGTCGTCGGTCTCAACTTCAACATTTGGCTCGAGGGTCCACAGGGCGAAGAACAGATCATGCGCGAAGGACGTTTCCTGATCCACCCCTGAGCAGGAAACAAGGAGGCAGCGTGCTGCCAGAGCTGCGGCAGACATTCAATCGCGACTATCGGCCCGAGCGCTACCAGCTGCTACTTGAAGACTGCGCACGCCGAGCACGCGCTCCGCTCGAGTTCCGCATTTCGGAGACGCCCTGCTTCTTCCCGCGCTCGCTGATACAGAAGATCGTGGACACGGGCGCGGAACTCACGCATCAGTTGCTCGGGAATGCTGCCTTTCTCAAAGCTAGCGAGGAGGCGGTTCCGGAACGATTCCGTGTGCCGCATTGCCCTGCCCATCCGCACTTCATGACGGCGGACTTTGGCTTGGTGCGCGAAGATGATGGCTCGCTCGCGCCCCGCCTGGTGGAGCTGCAGGCCTTTCCTTCCATCTTCGGTTTTCAGGCCGTGCTGTTCGACAGCTATGCGCGCGTCTTCCACCTGCCTGCAAACCTCGACCGCTTTCTCGGCGGCCATGACGACGCAAGCTACTGGGCGCTCCTGCGCCGCGTGATCGTCGGCAACCATGCGTCGGAGAATGTTGTCCTGCTGGAGACAGAGCCTGAAGCGCAGAAGACGCTCCCCGACTTCCACGTACACGAGGACCGGCTGGGCATCAAAACCGTCGACATTGCGAAGTTGAAGCGCGAGGGGCGGCGGCTCTTCTATCGCAGCGGCACCCGTGACGTTCCTATCGAGCGCATCTACAACCGCGCTATCGTCGATGAGCTCGAGCGAAAAGGCGTCTCGCTGCCCTTCGACTATCGCGATGACATCGACGTGGAGTGGGCCGGGCATCCCAACTGGTATTTCCGCATCAGTAAGTTTGCTATTCCCTGGCTGCATCACACGGCCGTGCCGCCGGCGATTTTCCTGGACGAATGGTATGAAGGCAAAGGCCGAGATCTGCTGGCCGAAGACCGCGAGCAGTGGGTCTTCAAGCCGCTCTACTCTTTCGCCGGCAAAGGTGTGCAGTTCGGGCCCACGGATG
>DATAQX010000080.1:0-3402 GCA_036264455.1 Silvibacterium sp.
TGCATGACGGCGAAACCGTCTCCGGGTGGATCGAGTACTTCGACGACCGGATGATCAGGCTCACACGCGAGGGCAAGCCTAATCTGTTCATTTACAAGAATCAGATTCGCACGATCACCGAGCAGGCTCGTCGCGGAGAGGAATTGCGCCGTCGCAGTGCACGCAAGCTTTCTGATACCGGCGGCCATGACACAGATAACCTCGCCATTGACGATCCATCTCCTGAGGATCAGCAGTGAATGTACCATCCGAGTTAGTCTTTGCAGCCCCGGCATCCGCTATCGCTCTTGAGGCCGGAGCACTCCTGCGGGACTATTATCGGCGGGGTGTCGCTACTGAATACAAAAGCGACGTTGATTTGGTGACCGAGGCCGATCGCGCATCGGAGAAGCTCATTGTTGAGCGGTTGCACGCACTCTTTCCCGAGCATGGCGTCTATGGGGAAGAAGGTACTCGTTCAAACATCGATCACGAATACCGCTGGTATGTCGATCCCCTCGATGGCACCACTAACTTTGCCCACGGATTTCCCGTTTTCTGTGTCTCAATGGGTCTTGAACGCCGGGCACCGTCCCTGGCTGCCTCGCAGGATGGAGAAATGATCGCAGGCATTATTTACGATCCTCTGCGTGAAGAACTGTTTACGGTGGAAAAGGGAAAAGGGGCATTCCTCAACGGGGCGCAGATTCATGTCTCCCGTGTCGCAGAATTGGCCGAGGCATTGCTCGCCACCGGCTTTCCGAGCCGCAAGCGCCACGATAATCCAAACATCCACTTCTACCAGCAGTTCACTCTGCGTTCGCATGGCGTGCGCCGCGCCGGCTCCGCCGCTCTCGACCTTGCATACACGGCCTGCGGCCGCGTGGATGCTTACTGGGAATTCAACCTGAATCCATGGGATACGTCAGCCGGCGCCCTGCTGGTCCTCGAAGCCGGCGGAAGCGTAACCACATTCGATGGTGGCGCTTTCCGTCTCGACAGTAAGGAAGTGCTTGCCACCAATGGCCTTTTACGCGATGAACTCCTCGGCTTCTTTGAAGAGATGTTTGCCGGGCATACTCTTGAACCTATTCCCACCCCAGCCGAATTCGCCTCCCGCCGCGCCCAGAGAAAAGCTTAAGCTGCTCTACTGCTCTTTTTTGCCTTGGGGGTCGTATCTCCAGCTTGCCCTCCGGTACAATAATTATGTCTAAATTATCCAACTGGAAGAGGAAGTACCATGGCATATGTAATCGCGGAACCCTGCATTGGCACAAAGGACACGGCATGTGTGGATGCCTGCCCGGTGGATTGTATCCACCCGAAGAAGGACGAAGCCACGCATGGCGATCAGGAGCAGCTTTTCATCGATCCTGTAGAGTGTATCGATTGCGGAGCCTGCGTTCCTGTCTGTCCAGTATCGGCGATCTTTGCGGCTGACGATCTGCCGGAGAAGTGGTCGAGCTATACCGAGAAGAACGCGACTTTCTTTGGCCGCTAAAAGCTTCCTGGAGTTCCCGGCGCGCAGCCTTCAGAGCTGCGCGTTTTGCTTTTTGGCCTGCGTGATTTCAGAGTTGGGCAGCTAGACTGAAGTCATAGATGCAAGCGCAGTGAGATAGAGGGAGTACAGGATGATCCAGGGCGCACCGACCAAGCGTACTCAGGTAACACGATTGCCTAAGCGCGGCGACTACTCTGAGGCAACGATTTACAGTATTCTCGATGCCGGTTTCCTTTGCCACGTGGGTTTCATTGTCGATGGCCACCCTTTCGTTATTCCCACTGGCTACGGACGCCACGGCGACACGCTCTACATTCACGGCTCGGCTGCCAGCCGCATGCTTCGCACCCTGAGTGAGGGAGTGGATGTCTGTGTCACTGTTACTCTGCTTGATGGCCTTGTGCTCGCGCGCTCAGCCTTTCATCATTCCATGAACTATCGATCAGTTGTGATTCTTGGCACGGCGACGCTCGTTGAGTCGGAGGAAGAGAAGACAGCTGCCCTGCGCACAATTTCCGAACAGATTGTGCCGGGGCGCTGGAAGGATGTTCGTTGGCCTACCGAGCAGGAACTGAAGGCCACCAAAGTCCTCTCCTTGCCCATTGCAGAAGCTTCGGCAAAGGTTCGCACGGGACCGCCATCAGATGACGAGGAAGACTACACGCTCAACGTATGGGCGGGGGTATTGCCCTTGCGCGTGCACGCAGAAACCCCCGTGCCTGACCCACGTCTTATGAGCGAGATTCAGTCCCTCCCGGACTATCTCCTGGATTATGGCAAGCGGCCTATTTAGAATATGGCCGCACCGCCGATTGCAGGGAACTGGACGCGATCCGCGCCGGACCCATAAGATCAAATGTCGGCCAACGCCGAGTAACACTCTTAAAAAAGAGGATGTCGTCACCATGCTTAAGCGAAAAATTACTACCTTGGCTTTTGCCGTCGCTCTTGCCGCAGCCTCGTTCGCGGGAGCTGAAGCTTTCGGAGCTCCCCAGGCTGCACCAGCCGACGACCAGCACCACGTAATCACGATGGTCAATGTCATGGCCAGCGTCGAGAAGGGCGTCGACACGAAGAAAGCCAAGACGGGCGATCCAGTCACCGCCAGGACGACCGCAGCAACAGCACTTAGTGATGGAACCCAGGTTCCTGCCGGGTCCATCCTGGCAGGCCACATCGACTCCGTGACACCGTCGGAAAAGAAGAGCGACGCCACCCTCGTCCTCACCTTCGATAAGCTTCAGATCAAGAACGGCAAGGAAATCCCCATCAAGGCGACCATTGCGAGCATAACCAGCACAACGCCCGCGTTTTCCGAAGACAAGCCGTACGACCCCAGTTCTTACCGTCCAGGGACACAAGGCGACAACAAAGCAAACGGGGAAAACAACCAGGGCAGTGGTTCGACAGCTCCGCACCCTATCGAGGGGCTTACATTCTCAGGTTCGCCCAAGGACTCCTTCTCCGCCACGCTTACCCAGGCCAAGAAGAATCTTCAGTTGTCGAGCTCAACGCATCTTGTAGTGTCAGTTGCCGCCGTTCCTTAAGGGCATTTTCAAGGCAGACGCCAGACAAAAGCGCCCCGGGCATCCGGGGCGCTTAGCTTTTCGTTGCGGCCGAGGTTAGAACTGATTCCAGAGGAACTGGTTGTAGACCTCGTGGTGGAACTGCACTTCTGCAGGTTTCACCACGGTGCCCAGCAGACGCGGACAACGATCCGCCGAGGCCTGCTTGAGATCGGCATAGCGGGCCTTCACATCCTCACCCAGCAGCCTGGTCACCCAGGTCGAATTGCGGAAGTTTTCCAGCGCCGTGTAGATGTTGTCGGGCAGGAAACGCTCCGCAGAACGCAGATTGGCGATTGAAGAGGTTTCGCCGTCCAGGCCTGACTTGAAGATGGAGTACATCACCAGATAGGGATT
>DATAQX010000155.1:0-9966 GCA_036264455.1 Silvibacterium sp.
AGAAATATCACGCGCACGAAAAAGAGAAGGTGCATACCGAACTTAAAGCGCGACAGCCGGTCGGCAGGCTGGGCACAGCCGAGGAGGTGGCATCGCTCGTTCGTTATATGTGTTCTGCTGAAGCGGATTTCATGACGGGATCTGTAGTATCCATCGATGGCGGCTGGACCGCTGCCTGAGGAGAGAACAAAGTTTGAGTGATTTGAAGATCACAAATGTACGGGTCATCGATCTGAGATTTCCCACCTCGCGTGAAAATATTGGCTCGGACGCAGTCAACAAGGATCCTGACTATTCAGCTGCCTACTGCATTCTCGAAACGAATCATGGGCTCTGTGGTTATGGTCTGACCTTCACGCTTGGTCGCGGAACAGAGCTTTGTGTGGAGGCGCTCCGCTACCTTTCGCGGTTTGCGATAGGGAGGGCAGTGTCGTCGATTGCCGACGATTTCAGCGCATTCAGCCGTTGTCTCACGGATGACACGCAGTTCCGGTGGCTTGGTCCGGAGAAAGGCGTAATTCACTTAGCAACTGCCGCACTGATCAATGCCGTCTGGGATCTCTATGCTCGTGTCGAAAATAAGCCGCTTTGGGAGTTGTTAGCCAGCATGGACTCAGAGCAGATTGCTGCCGCAATCGACTTCCGCTACATCAGTGATGCACTCACGCGCGAAGAAGCCATCGCTCTGCTGCGGGAGCGCCGGACTGGAATGGAAGCACGTCTTGAAAACCTGAAAGCGCATGGATACCCGGCATACACAACGTCGGTGGGATGGTTCGGGTTCAGCGATGAGAAGATTTCCCGGCTTTGCGACGAAGCGTTGGCCGAAGGCTGGACACAGTTCAAGCTCAAGGTAGGCGGAGTTCCTGCAGATGACTTGCGGCGGGCGCGCCTGGTTCGAGAGAAGATAGGGCCGTCACGCAAGCTGATGATGGACGCCAATCAGAAATGGGGTGTGGACGAAGCCATCGCTCGTACTCGAGAGCTCGCAGAAGTCAACCCCTGGTGGATGGAAGAGCCGACCAGTCCGGATGACATTCTTGGTCACGCGCGCATCCGGCGCGAAGTCCCAAATGTGCGCATTGCTACTGGGGAGCATTGCCACAACCGTGTCATGTTTAAGCAATTGATGCAGGCGAGCGCGATCGATGTCTGCCAGATCGATAGCTGCCGTCTGGGCGGGGTGAATGAAAATCTGGCCGTCATTCTTCTGGCGGAAAAGTTCGGTATTCCGGTGTGTCCCCATGCTGGTGGTGTGGGCCTTTGCGAGTATGTCCAGCACCTCTCCGCATTCGATTACCTTCGCGTTTCGGCATCTCTTGAAGATCGGGTCACCGAGTTTGTTGATCATCTCCACGAGCATTTCGTTGATCCGGTGCGGATCAGGAATGGGCACTACCTTTTGCCGGAAAAACCCGGCTACAGTATCGAGATATATCCCGAGACGCTGAAAGAATTCAGTTATCCGGACGGAAGCGCGTGGCGAATCTAAAGCCAACAGATTCCTTGCATGGTCCAGGGCTTTGAATATAGGCTTGTAACCGCTCACAAAAATCATGCCTCAACGGATCGACGCCCACCATCACTTATGGCGTTACACAGCGGAAGAATATAGTTGGATAGACAACGCCATGATGAACTTGCGGCGTGACTATACCCCTGCCGATCTCTCAAAGGCAATGGAGTCGGCTGGGATCGACGGGTCAATCGCCGTGCAAGCCCGGCAGACTCTTGAGGAGACACACGATCTTCTTTTGCTTGCTGATGCACATCCGTTCATCAAGGCCGTGGTGGGATGGGCTCCCATCGCCAGCAGAGACTTTCCTTCATTCCTTGAGAATCTCGCCGCTCATCCAAAATTGAGAGGTTTGCGTCATGTCGTCCAGTCGGAGCCGGATGATGACTTTATCCTCGGCAGTGATTTCAATCGCGGTATTCGAACGCTGCTTCCGACCGGACTCATCTATGAAATCCTTATCTATGAACGACACCTCCCGCAGACAATCCAGTTTGTGGATGCGCATCCCAATCAGATTTTCGTACTCGACCATATAGCCAAGCCAAGGATTCGTGAGCAGATTTTGTCTCCGTGGCGGGAGCGGATTGAGGACCTGGCGCGGCGGGAGAACGTCTTCTGCAAGGTCTCTGGAATGGTTACTGAAGCTGATTGGCAATTGTGGACAGAAGCTGATCTGCGCCCTTATCTGGATACGGTCTTCGATGCATTTGGAGCGCATCGCCTCATGATGGGCTCGGATTGGCCTGTCTGCCTTGTTGCCACAGAATATGCGCGGTGGTTCGACTTTCTCGACAGCTATGTAGCTGCCTTGAGCGAGGATGAGCGTGGACAGTTTTGCGGTGGAACGGCGAGCAGGGTCTATCGCCTCACGGAGATGGCCAAAAGCCCGCAAATAGGCGGCGTTTCCACGAAATCCAGGAATGCTGATGCCTGTAAGAAGTAAATCTCCGGTGAAAACCAGGCCGTCGCTTTTTCCCGCCGGTCAGATGGTCCCCTTTTCACTCGTTACGATCCTGTTCTTCATGTGGGGAGTGCCGAACAACCTGAACGACGTGCTCATCCGGCAGTTCATGACATCATTTGCCATAACGCGCTTTCAAGCGGGTCTCGTGCAGTCTGCCTTTTATCTCGGCTATTTTTTGCTCGCCATGCCCGCCGCCATGCTGATGCGTCGAGCGGGATACAAGACCGGCATCATTACTGGACTGAGCCTCTTCGGAACGGGGGCTTTTCTCTTCTGGCCTGCTGCCCTCGTCGATCGCTATGGATTCTTTCTTTTTGCGCTGTTTGTGATTGCCAGCGGTCTTGCGTTTCTTGAGACAGCTGCCAATCCCTTCATTGCCGAGCTTGGCGATCCTGAAAGCTCCGAGCAACGCCTCAATTTTTCGCAGGCGTTCAATCCGATCGGATCCATCACCGGCGTGGCCATCGGCACCACGTTCATATTTTCTGGCGTGGAGCTTACGCCTTCGCAAATCATTGCTCTCAAGGCATCGAATCAGTATTCTGCGTATCTCCAGAGTGAGACGCTTCGCGTAGTTAAGCCCTACATTGTGCTTGGTGCGGTGGCATTTATCCTTGCCGCGATCATTGCAGGCGTCCGATTTCCCGAGACGCGCAGCAGTTCCGCAACTGCGGGCAAGGGCAGCGGCGGGCCCAGGCTTCCCCATTTGTTGAGACGGCCGTTCTTTATGTTCTCAGTTGCTGCCCAGTTTCTGTATGTAGGTGCCCAGGTGGGAACATGGAGCTACTTCATCCAGTATGTTCAGGATTATGCGCATCAACCAGTAAAAATAGCCGGCTATTTCCTCGCTGGATCGCTGATTGCATTTGCCGTAGGCCGCTTTACATCCGCATGGTTAATGCGATTTGTAAGCCCAGGCCGTTTGATGGGGATCTATAGCGCCGTCAATGTGATTCTCGTAACTATAGGAGTTACAAAGCCGGGATGGATTGGTGTATGGGCAATCTTTCTCACCAGCTTTTTTATGTCCCTGATGTTTCCAACGATTTTTGCGATGGGCCTTCGCGGGCTCGGTGAGGATACAAAACTTGGCGGCTCGCTCCTCGTAATGGCAATTGTCGGAGGGGCTGTGCTGACACCAGTGATGGGACTTCTATCTGTCCGGAGCCTTGCGGCCGCATACCTGGTGCCGCTAGGATCGTACGTGTTCATCATGTGCTATTCGTTCGCGGGAGCCAAGTCCTTGCTGAACCAGGATCTGCCGGTTTAGTGCCCGGCTTACCGGAGGAACGAATTCATGCTGAAGACCGGCATATTGAATCCCGCAATCAACTCACTACTGAGCCGCGTTCGGCACACAAATACGCTGGTGATCGCTGATCGAGGATTTCCATTCTGGCCTGAGATCGAAACCGTCGATATTTCTCTGGTTGACGACATCCCGCGTGTACTGGACGTCCTCAGGGCGATTCAGCGGAATTTCGTCATTGGCGCCGCATTCATGTCGAATGAGTTCCGCATTGCGAACGGACTGGAAGCTCAACAAGCCTTCCTTGATGCGCTCTCCGGCATTCCAACTACATTTGAGCCGCATACTGAGTTCAAGAAGCGTGTGCCGCGAACGATCGGCCTTATCCGCACAGGGGACACTACGCAGTACGCCAACATTGTCCTCGAATCCGCGTAGAAGAACGCTACGTTTCCGCTCTCAATTTAGCGTGCCGAACTAGATTGCGGTATCTCCTCCTGCGCGAGCGACTTCTTTCGCTTCAACCCACTCAGCATGCTTTGGAGAATCACGTAGAGCACGGGGATAAAGAACAGATTAAGCACAGTCGAGACCAGCATGCCTCCAACAATCGTGGTGCCTACTGACCGCCGGCCTAACGCGCCCGCTCCGGTAGCAAAGTAGAGCGGCAACACGCCCAGGATGAAAGCGAACGAGGTCATGAGAATGGGTCGCAGGCGCAGTTCGGCAGCTTCAACCGCTGCATCGACGATCGATTTACCTTGCTCGCGAATTTGCTCTGCGAATTCCACAATCAGAATGGAGTTCTTGGCAGAGAGGCCGATGAGCATGACCAGGCCAATCTGGCAGTAAACATCGTTTGCCAGGCCACGCATAGAAACGGCTCCCAGCGCACCTAAAACGGCCATCGGCACCGCCAGAAGAATAATAAAGGGCAGTGCGAAGCTCTCATATTGGGCTGAAAGAGTGAGGTAGACAACGAGAATGCCGAGCCCGAAGATAAGAATTGCCTTACCGCTCGATTCGATTTCTTCGAGCGAGAGCCCTGTCCAGGCGAAGCTCATGCCCTGGATCATGTTGTGCCGCGCCAGGTCCTCCATCGCTTTCAGGCCTTCACTTGAGCTATAACCAGGAGCGGCAGCCCCATCGATCTCAGCTGAACGGAACAGATTGTGGTGCGAAATCACCTGCGGTCCCGATGATTGCTCGATCGTCACCAGGTTGTCGAGTGAAACCATTTGTCCCGAGTCGGTCCGCACGTAAAACTTCCGCAAATCGCCGGGTGTCATGCGCGAAGATTGATCCGCCTGCACATACACCCTGTACGAGCGGTTGTTGAAGTCGAAGTCGTTCACATATTGCGATCCCATGAATACGCCAAGGGTAGAGCTGATCTGGCTGAGCGAGACGCCGATCGCCTTCGCTTTCTCGCGATCGATCGAAACCAGCAGTTGAGGATCGTTTGAGGTGTAGCTGGTGTAGAGATTCGTCAGCTGCTTGCTCTGCCGGCTTGCGCCCACCATCTGGTGAGCAACACGATCAAGATCGGCCAGTGTATTACGGCCCAGATCCTGCAACTCAAACTGGAAGCCCCCAAAGGAGCCGATGCCTTGAATGGCTGGCGGTTCAAAGGCTACCACCAGGCCTCCTGGCACGCCGAAGAGCTTGGGTGAAAGGTCGGCCAGAATGTCCGACGCCGAGTGACCTTTACCCTTCTTCGTGCGAATCTCTACAGCCTTCAGTGGGACAAAAATGAGGCCGTAGTTTGAGGCGCTTCCTCCGGTCAGGCTGAAGCCCATCACGGCAAAAGTGCCATAGACATCGTCGTTCTTCCTGATAATTTGTACGGCCTTCTCGGCAACATCGCTTGTGTAACTCAACGAAGCGCCCTGTGGTGTCTGAACGACGCAAATCAAATAGTTCTGATCTTCGCCCGGCACAAATGCGGTAGGTACGTGCGTGTAGAGATAAACCGTCGATGCCAGTCCCGCCACGAAAAGCAAGAGCATCAGGTAGCGCAACCGCAACACATGATGGGTGACTCTCCCATAAATCTGAGTAGTCCTCTGAATAGTGCGGTCAATCAGGCCAAATAATCCGTGCTTCGCCGTCTCGCCGCGCAGGAACAGCGCTGCCAGCGCCGGTGAAAGCGTGAGGGCGTTAAATGCCGAGATAGCAATCGCAAAGGCAATCGTGAGGGCAAATTGCCGATAGAGAATACCCGTCGTTCCAGGAAAGAACGACACTGGCACAAAGACCGAAATCAGCACAAGCGAAGTTGCGATGACCGCGCCCGTCACCTCGGACATGGCAACCGAGGTTGCAGTATGCGGGTCAGCGTGCTCCTGGCTGATATGCCGCTGCACGTTTTCTATGACGACAATCGCATCGTCGACCACCAGGCCGGTGGCCAGCGTGATCCCGAACATCGTGAGGGAGTTAATTGAGAAACCAAATATCTTAATGAATGCAAACGTGCCGACCAGCGATACAGGAATCGTAATGGCAGGAATGATCGTCGCCCGCCAATCGAGTAAAAAGAGAAAGATGACAACAATGACGATAATGATCGCTTCGCCGAGCGTTCCTATGACCTCGCGGATCGAGTCCCCAACGACCGTGGTGGTATCGAAAGGGATGACATACTGAAAATCCGGCGGGAAGGACTTGGCCAGCTGATCGAGAACGGCTTTTGCATCGCGGTCCACCTGCAATGCGTTGGCATTGCTCAGTTGCTGCACACCAATGCCAACAGCGTCCTGGCTGTTGTAACGAAGATCGGTGGAGTAGGTTTCAGCTCCCAGTTGCGCGTGGCCGACATCTTTGAGCTGAACGATACCGGCGGGAGTGTTCTTGATAATAATGTTATTGAACTGGGTGGGATCCGAGAGGCGGCCGACCACGCGCACGGGGATCTGATAAGACTGCTTCTCGTCGGCAGGAGGCTGGCCCACCTGGCCGGCGGGAATCTCAACATTCTGTTCCGCGAGGGCATTGACTACGTCGACGCTGGTAAGGCTGCGAGCCGCGAGCTTTGCAGGGTCCACCCAGATCCGCATAGCATACTTGCGCTCTCCAAAGATGAGCACATCGCCCACGCCGGGGACCCGCTTGAGCGCGTCTTTGACATAGACATCGATATAGTTGCTGATGAAAAGATCGGAATAACTCTTATGAGGAGAGATAAATGCCGCTGCAAAAACAAAGTTTGAGTTTGCCTTGGTAATGGTGACGCCTGTACTGTTGACGGCCTGGGGAAGGCGGCCCTGAGCAGACGCAACGCGATTCTGCACATCGACGGCTGCGATGTTCAGGTCGTAGTTAGTGCGGAATGTCGTGGTGATGGAGCTGGTGCCATCAGTCGAACTGGCTGAGTCAATATAGCGCATGCCCTCGACGCCGTTGATCTGCTCTTCGAGCGGAATCGTCACCGCCGACTCGACAACCTGCGCGTTTGCGCCTACATAGTTGCTTGTGACTGTAACCTGTGGAGGCGCAAGTTGCGGATAAAGAGATATCGGCAACGTTGGAATCATGACAGCGCCCGCCAGAATGATCAGCAGTGCGCATACGGTCGCGAACACTGGTCGGTGAATGAAAAAATCTACCAAGAGAGCCTACCTATCTGTTGTCATGCCGGCTGTATGCCACCATCGAAAATCGGTCATGGCGAATCCCTGTCCCTCGCCGTTATCCCAGCGGCTGAACGGGCATTCCATCCACAAGAAACTGTGTGCCGGAGACGATCACTCTGTCCCCATTCTGCAATCCGCCCAACACTGCGTAGTTATTGCCAACCGGATCACCCAGCTCTATTGCCAGTTGGTGGGCGAAGTATTTGCCGTCCTTATTCTGAGCTACATAAACGAATGTCTGCCCCCCGAGCCGCGTCACAGCCAGTACGGGAATCACAGGAGTCGGATTGGTCTTCCAGATAACGCGCGCTTTTACCAGCTGAGCCGCACGCAATATGGCTTGTGTTGAGTGAACCGGCGCCTTGGCCAGGATGCCTTGTAGCTGGTTATCCACCTGAGGCGAAATGAAATCGATCGACGTGTGCTCAATCAGCTGCTCGTTGTTATCGAGAATGTCTACCCCAAGTCCACTGTGCACCTGAGCGGCGCGCTCTGTCGGAATATAGATATAGGCTTCCAGGTCGCGATTCTCGTCAACTGTGGTCAATAGTGTCGGTCCCGACACGTAATCACCCAGGTGTACCGGAATATCACCCACGATGCCATCGAAGGGCGCGCGAATCCTGTAGTATTCCAGCTGCTTTTCCTGGGTTACCCGCAAGGCCACAGCCGCTTCATAATCGGCCTTCGAGTTTGCGTGCGACTGCTCAGCCTGGTCGAGGGTATCGCGACTCGTCACTCCCGCCGCAAAGAGCTTTCGCTGCCTCTCTATTTCTGTCTGGTTATATTGATAGAGTGCCAGCTTTTGTTTCTCAGTCGCGGCCTGCGACAAAACGGTCGCTTCCTGCTTGGCCGGATCGATCACCATCAGCAGCTGACCTCGCTGTACGTGATCGCCGGAATGAACGAGGATCTGCGTCAGATTTCCGTCCACCTGTGGATTCAAGGTCGCTGACCGGCGAGACTTGATGGTCGCAACATACTCGTCTGACTGCGGAACAGGCGTGGACGAAACAGTCATTGTCTGCACGGGTAGCGCCTGCTGGGCTGCAGCAACCGGCGCCGGTCCCTTGTGGCACGCAGTAAGACTCAACGAGGCAAGAAGGGAAAGAGACGGGAGGAAAACGCGAAACCGGTTTTTCAAGATGGAAATCCTCAAAAGTTCATTTCCGGCGTCGCCGGTATTTCAATAATCTCGCTCAGGGAATACCACCCTGGATCAGAGTAGGGCATCCCACTGCTCAAACTGAATTCTCGGGTGTTGTTCTTTGACTTTAAATGGGTCAAACACTCGTCAGGGTTGCACTTGAAATTTTGATTCATTCGCGTCGCGAAGGCTTCACGAAATCTTCGCTGCTTGCTCGTGCTGCGTCTGTTGACGGGGCTGGACCATCGGTATTTATATCTTAATTAATCATCAAGATGAATAAAAGACGAGGCTTGCAGGATTTTCGTCGCATACTTGATGAACGGTCGGCGCTTTATCTAACCAGAACCGTGAACTTCGCGGATGAATTCTGTTACCGGGCGAGAGCATCTTTTTTGACACTCCCCACCCTAGTTGATACATTCAACATGGTACTTCCTGTCAGGCGCGTGCCTATTTCCACGCCAAATAAGCGTCCCCGTCGTCTAGCCCGGCCTAGGACACCGCCCTTTCACGGCGATAACACGGGTTCAAATCCCGTCGGGGACGCCAAATAAAATCAGTAGCTTACAGTGCATCTGCCTTACTGGCGTGGGCACAAATGGGCACAAAAATCCTTTGTCGCGAACCTGCAGAATTCAGATTGCGCTGTTTATGCGGCGAAGGTCTTCATTTTCGTGGGCACAAATGGGCACAATTGCTTGCGCCCATCAGGCGGCTGCTGAGTCGTTGGGTTTCAACAATAGCCGGACAACCGCGCTTTGAGCTTTGCGTTTCTGTTCGGTGATGGCCTGAGTGTAGGTGTCGAGTGTTACGCGAGTAGAAGCGTGACGCATCAGCTCCTGCATAACCTTAATGTCAGCTCCGGTTGCCCGCAAAAGCGTTGAGAAGGAATGGCGGAACGTGTGCCAGCCGATCCGACTGCTGATGCCAACTTTCACGGCAGTGGGGCGAATGGTATGGCACATCAACGATTGTCCCCAATATGGGCGACGGCCTCGGAGCTTCAAACTCGCAAAGACCCAGTCATTTGGAGCTGTGAACTCCGACTGCGTCTGCCAGATCTTCAGCGCCTGAGCCAGGGATGAGTCCATCGGGATCGGTCTCTGAGACGCTTCGGTCTTGCACGGGCCTACCACCTGCATGACAATCGACCGAATCACGCTGATCTCACCGGTCGCAAAATGGATGTCCTGCCACTTGAGCGCGAACAGCTCGCTCATTCGAAGGCCGGTTCCAGCATCCAGAAAAATCAGCGTACTCTCTCTGAGCGGAAGCGCGGCAATCAGGGAGTGAATCTCCTGCGGCGTGAGGACAAGTGGAATCCTCTTTCGCTTGGCGCTCTGCCGAACAAGCCGAATGGGATTCGCGCTGCAGATGCCATGGCGGATCGCGTGGTTGAACAGGACACTCATGACGTTTCTAATCTTGGCGCAAGTTGATCGAGCCAAC
>DATAQX010000204.1:0-6334 GCA_036264455.1 Silvibacterium sp.
GGTTTTCAAATTGCTGACCTCCCGTAGAGTGAAAACTAACAACAAACAAAAATAGAACAACGAATTTGCACAATTATGAAAAACGCACTCATCAACGGTGGCTCGACGGGAATGGGACTGGATACGGCCAAGCGTCTCGGCACGCGCGGCGTGGCGGTGACTATCACCGGCCGCGACCCCGCCAAGCTCGACAAGGCTGCTATTGCTATCCAGCAGGCTGGCTCACCCAGGGTCACCACCAAAGCCATGGACCTCTACGATCGCCCTCAAGTGGACGGTTTCGCCAGGGAGCTTTCCACCGGAACAGCGTTTGATTACCTCGTCAACTCCGCCGGATATTTCTTTCCGACACCGTTCCTCAAGCACACGCGCGAGAATTTTCATCAATACCATGACATCAACGAGTCGTTCTTTTTCCTCACCCAGGCAGTGGCGCAGCGGATGGTGGATCAGCATCTCAAGGGCAGCATCGTGAACATCGGCTCGATGTGGGCCAAACAGGCCATCAAGGCCACGCCGTCCTCTGCCTATTCAATGGCGAAGGCGGGCCTGCACTCGCTGACCCAGCATCTGGCCATGGAATTATCCGAACATGGCATCCGCGTGAACGCCGTTTCCCCCGCCGTTGTGGAAACGCCTATCTATGGCGCTTTCATCAAGCCGGAGGAGATCAGCAAGACGTTGGCAGGGTTCAATGCCTTTCACCCGATCGGTCGCGTGGGTACTGCGGCGGACGTCGGTGCGGTAATTGACTTCCTGTTGAGTGACGCGGCGAGCTGGGTCACCGGCGCGATCTGGGACGTGGATGGAGGCGTGATGGCCGGTCGGAATCAATAACCAAAGAAATTAATAGTCAACTACCACTATCACGCCCCTCAAGGGAGCGGATCGATCCTCGGATATTCTGGAAAGGATGCCCGTATGCGACCCCGGAGCAGTTCGAAAAAGTCCACGAGATAGTCAAGGCCACTTCGCCCAACGGATTCAACGTGGCCACCGCGATCGCTCTCAAGAGCCAACTCGTAGTCGAAAGCTAACCAAAAAGGGCCGGGGTCGGCAAATCGGTTCCATTCGGTTCCCGCACAGGAAGGCCCACCGTCGTCATTCTCGATCATTGTGGTTTCTGGCCGATGTTTTTGAGCCAGGTCGTTTATGTTCTCAGGCCGCTACAGCTAGCCCACGGCTGCCGATCAGGTGTTAAAAAAACCCCTGGAACAAATCTTGGGCGTCTTCGGGCGAACGACCACGCCGCCGGGCAAACGCATAGAGCGGCCGCCAATAGAGCCCGGATAACTCAGCCAAAGCTTTCTGGGCACAAGGCGCCCTGCTCTGCAGGGCTCCCAAGACCATGCTCCAGCGCGTCTTATCAAACTGGCCGTCATCAGGCGCGGGCGAGCTGTAGTCCTCGCCCATGCTGAAAGGAATACCTCCAATGCCTTCTGTAATGCCTCCGAATTCAAAAAGAAAGCAAAACGCGCCCGAAGTTCTGAAAGTTTGCCCACGCGATTGCTTTGTAATCAGTACAATGGTGACCTTTATATGCTCGATGTAATTAATGGACTGGCTAATGGTTGGGTCATCACACCGGTGATCGATGCCTTTGCTCGGCGCAGGTTGTTTGAGGCGCTTGCACAGCAACCGATGCGGGTCGAGACACTGGTTCAGCGATACAGGGCCAATGAAGGCCATCTTCGCGCAGCGTTGCTGCTTTTATATGAGTTAGGCTGGCTGGATACCGTTGAGACCGATTTCTATGCGGCCAATCGGCATACCGGCTTGGTCTTGCGATTGCCCTCGGATATCAGGGACCTGGTGGGGTTGCCGGTTGTGCGGGAAGTAAAAAGCGCGCAGGAGGCGGCGGCGTGGTCAGGCTGGCTGGCTAATTGCATGTCTGGTTGGTCAGGGACCGATCCGGTGCTGGCCGGCGTGTTGGACGGGGCGCTGTTGGCCCCGTTGTTGGCCGGTCTCTACGAGGCAGGTAGTGATGGACTAGAGGGCGATGCGCCGAAGGGATGGAATGAATCGGGTTGGCAAGCGGTGCGCACTTTGTTCGTGCAGCGCGGCTGGGGCAGCTGGGATGATGGGGCTTTTCGGCTTACAGCAGTCGGGCGCAGTTTGCTGGCCAGCAGTGGCGCCTTAGGCACGGTGGTGTCCTATGCGCCAATGTTTCGGCGGATGGAGGAGTTGTTGTTTGGGGATGCGGCGGCAGTGTTCGATACCGGCGAGCAGAGGCACGAATCACACCTGGACCGCACGCTTAATGTGACCGCCAGCGGTTTTCAACACCAGAGTCATTTCGCAGAATTGGAAGCGTTGATAGTGCGGCTGTTCGATGATCTGCCGCTTGAGGCGCAGCCGCGCTATATAGTCGATATGGGGTGTGGTGATGGCACCTTGCTGCGACGCACCTATGAGGTCGTGCGGACTCGTACGGCACGAGGTGAGGCACTGGGCGAATATCCATTGACGCTGATCGGGGCCGATTATAACGCCTTGGCACTGGAGGCCGCCAGGCGGACACTGGCAGGTTTGCCGCATTGCCTGGTACATGGCAACATTGCTGAGCCTCAGCAATTGCTGATTGAGTTGGCTAACCAAGGGATTACCGAGCACGATCGGATCCTGCATATACGTTCGTTCCTGGATCACGACCGGCGATTTGAAAAGGTAGAAGATCAAACGGGGGCACAGGCCCGAAGGGGGTTTGATTATTCGGGGGTATATGTAGCAAGCGATGGTAGTGCTATCGCGCCTGCTGAGGCGGTGCAGAGCCTGGTGGAACACTTAAGGCGCTGGCGTGCGCAGATGCCTCCTTTCGGGTTGGTGCTGCTGGAGCTGCATTGCCTACGACCGTCAACGGTGCGGCGTTTGCAGAATCAGACCGAGAGCCTGTATTTCGATGCTTTTCACGCCTTCTCAGGACAGCAATTGGTCGAGGCGTCGGTTTTTGTGATGGCGGCTGCGGAGGCTGCATTATTTCCCGAGCCTGGGGTGTCGCGCCTTATTCCAAAGACCGCGGACTTTACTCGGATTTCGTTACATCGCCTGTTGCCGCAGCCCTATCGGGTTCGGCATCCGCTGCCGAGTGATCTGATTCGACTCACAGAGCTTGATCGCTTGTGCGTGCCGGAGGCATTGCGAACGCCTGTCGCGGAGCTTGAGCGTCGCGTTTCGATGTCGCCGAGGACACAGATGGTGCTGGAAATGGATGGCCAAATCGTTGCGGCGTTGTATGCCCAACGGATCGATTCGATCGAGGCGTTGCGAGACTGTTTACATCGCGATCTGGCGCAGTTGCAACGGGCCGAAGGGCGCGTGCTCCAGTTGTTGGGACTCTATGTTGCTCCCGATAAACAAGGGCATGGCTACAGCGACGCGTTGATCGATCTGATGTTGACCTATGCCGCGGCGCTGGATGGGGTGGACACGGTGGTTGGAATAACCCGCTGCGTGGCTTTTGGACAATACAACGGGGATGATGGATTCGAAGGCTATATCCGTTTGCAGAGGGTGGTCGGTCAATGGAGCGACCCGATGCTCGAGTTCCATGCTTCACACGGAGCCCGGATTCATGAGGTGCTGCATGGCTTTCGACCGGAAGACACCGAAAACCAGGGAGCGGGGATCCTGATCGAGTACCGGCTGCGTGAGGAAAGGCAGGAGGCGTTGGTACGTGAAGCCGCGCGTCACAGCAACTCGCCTACTGCATTGACGAGTGAGCAGATCGAAGCCGCCGTGCGCGGCCGGGTGCTACAGGTGTTGGGCAACGAACGGGCTGGGAGTTACGGAGCGCAAGTTCCTTTAATGGAGATGGGTCTGAGCTCTCTTGAACTGCTTGAGCTGCGACGGTTACTGAGCGAGACGATGGGCGAGACGTTGGAGGCCACTTTTTTTTTCCGTTATGGCACGCCAACGGCAGTGCTGGGGTATTTTGTCGAACGAGCACAGGCTCGATCGGTAGCGCAAATCTCGATAGGATCTGATCGGGCGGCATTGATGTCGCCGCAGCAGAAGGAGAATCGCGCGGATGAGGCGCTAACTGATGGTTCAATTGCGATTATTGGTATGGCCTGCCGCCTGCCGGGCGGCATCGATGATCCGACCCAATTCTGGCAAGCCTTGATCGAAGGACGCGACTTGGTGGGAGCACTGCCGGCGGAGCGTAACGGGTTACGTGGTCCGGGCGCGGGCCCTTTCCGTTGGCAAGGGGGATTTCTGCATGAGGTTGATCGCTTTGACGCGGGTTTTTTTCGCATCTCGCCACGGGAAGCGGAATGGCTTGATCCCCAGCAGCGATTGTTATTGGAGGTGAGCTGGGAGGCACTAGAGCGTGCCGGAATCGCGCCATTGAGCCTGCGAGGCTCATGCAGCGGGGTGTTTGTGGGCATGATGGGCAGCGACTATCAGCACCTGCTTGCGCAGCGCGACAGCACCCAGATCGAGGCACACTTCGCCACCGGCAACGCGTCTTCAGTGGCCGCGGGTCGGCTGTCGTACTTTCTGGATTGGCAAGGTCCGGCGCTGAGCATCGATACGGCCTGCAGTTCGTCGCTGGTGGCGGTGCATACGGCCTGCCGCAGCCTTTTGAGCGGAGAATGCGAATTAGCCCTGGCCGCTGGGGTGAATCTGCTGCTGGATGACAAAACTTTCCAGGCCTACGAGAATGCCGGGATGCTCTCGCCTGGGGGACGCTGCAAGAGCTTCGATGCGTCGGCTGATGGCTATGTACGTGGTGAAGGCTGCGGGGCGCTGATCCTGAAACGGCTGGTGGATGCGCAGGCTGAGGGCGATAGCATTTTGGCAGTGATCCGAGGCAGCGCGATTAACCAGGATGGCAGCGGCAGTGGCTTGACTGCGCCGAATCAGCGGGCACAACAAGTGGTTATTGAGGCGGCTTTGGCGCGTGCGGCCATCGCCCCTTCGACGATCGCTTATTTAGAGGCGCATGGAACAGGGACGTCGTTGGGCGATCCAATCGAAGTGCTGGCCGCCGCGCAGGTCCTGGGGCGAGATCGTCCGAAGGAGCACCCGCTGCTGATTGGTTCAGCGAAGTGTGCGCTGGGTCATCTGGAAGCGGCTGCGGGCATCGCTGGCTTGATCAAGACGGTACTCTCGATCCAACACGATACGCTGCCGGCCCAGCTGCACTTTAGCACCCCCAATCCACACATTCCGTGGGAGAGACTACCGGTGCGAGTGGTAGCTAGAACACAAGCGTGGCCGGCGGGGCTAAAGCGGGCAAGCGTGAGCTCGTTCGGCTTTAGCGGTACCAATGCGCACCTGATCGTTGAGGAGTATGTGGCGCCGGAGCGGGAAGCGATCCCAGTGAGAGGGCCAGTGGCGGTGGTGCTGTCGGCGCGCAGCGAGGAGCGGCTCCAAGCGCAGGTTACCCAGTTACTGACCTACTTGCATGGGCACGAGGTGAACTTAGTGGATCTGGCTTACACGCTGCAGGTAGGACGAGAGGCGTTGGGAGTGCGACTGGCAGCGGTGGTGAACTCGGTGGAAGAGCTTAAAGGTAAATTAGCCCAGGTGAGTCAGAATAACATCTCAGGGCTAGAGGATCTGTACCTGGGAGAAGTCAAACGCACCCAGGAAACGTTGGCGGTATTTAAGGTAGACGAGGATTTGGAGGAAGCGATTGGCAAGTGGATCGCCAAGGGCAAGGTCAGTAAACTAGCGGAGTTATGGGTGCAAGGACTGGTAGTGAACTGGGCAGCGTTGTACGGGGAGCCCAAGCCGCAACGGCTGAGCTTGCCTAGCTATCCATTTGCACAGGAACGTTACTGGGTGCCAGCAGCTGGAAGCAACGGACAGGCGAATGCGCAGAAAAACTCAGAGCCTCAGCTGCATCCCTTGGTGCATCGAAATACATCGAATCTAAGCGAGCAGCGCTACAGTACAACCTTGAGCGGTGAAGAGTTTTATTTGCGCGATCACGTGGTAGGAGGAAAGCGGATTGTACCCGGAGTGGCGCAGTTGGAGTGGGCGCGAGCGGCAGTGGGTTTAGCACTGGATGGCATGCTGGGTGGTGATTACACGATGAGACTGGAGCAGGTGAGCTGGCTGCGGCCGTTGGTAGTCGCGTCTGCATTGGAAGTGCATATCGGGCTCCTAGAGGAAGAGAAGGGCCGGATCAGTTATGAGATTTATAGTGGCCAGGGTGAAGAGGCGGTGGTGTACAGCCAGGGCTATGGAGTGGTGGTAGAGGGAGGAAGCCAAGCGCCTCGAAGCGATTTAACTACACTAGTCGAGCAATGTGATCAGACCCAAGCTCAGGTAGAGATCTATAAGCAGTTTAGAGACTCAGGCTTAGACTACGGAGCGAGTTTCC
>DATAQX010000205.1:0-9096 GCA_036264455.1 Silvibacterium sp.
TGGAACAGCTTCAAACTCCGGCGCGGCAATCACGGTAAATTCAGCCGTGTGCTGCGCAAGTTCGGCGAGTTCTGGCCGTACAAAAAGCTGTTTTACGAAGAGCGCATGCCAGGCATATTCACAGATGATCTGGATTGGCAGTCGGTATTCGCGGTCGGCACCGGCGTAAAGGTCCATCACGTAAAGATCGCGCTCAGCCATGTGATGGACGACGCGATCGAGCAGTGCCTGAAACTTGTCCGGCGGAAACGGCTGATTGACCTTGCCCCAATCCACACGTTCTTTAGTCTCCGCATCTTCCACCGTGAACTTGTCGCGCGGCGAGCGGCCGGTGCGAGCGCCGGTGAGCGCGACCAGGGCTCCATTTGCAGCCAGGCTCGCCTCGCCGCGTGCAATTGCAGTTTCAACCAGCTCGGGTGTCGACAGATTGCGGTGGACGTGCGGGCCCTCCGTCAGCTTCTTCAGATCTCGTGTGATGGTGGCTGCTCCCATCCAGATGCTCCTTATTCACTTAAGCAAACCGTTTATTGTGCCATTCGAGGATAGAAGATGGCAAAGCTTGCCTGCGCCTGACCAGCTTGGAAGTGCCCTTAAGGCAGAGGCTGCGCGTCGTCGTTCGTGGGCACCAGGGTTGGCAGCTTGCTGGTGTGGCCGGCCTCATGCAGCACTGCGTTGAGATGCTCGAGCACCTCTTCGACGCTCATGGTGTACATTTCGCGGCCGTTGTCATAGCCGGATTCGACCGATTGCTTGAGGTAGCGGCCGGCTATCTGTGCGGCGAGCGCGTCGGTAATTACGTTGCCGGTGCGCTTCTTCTGCTCGACCCAGGCATGGCAGGGCATGGCGATCCAGACCGCGCGGCCGCTCACATCAAAACGCACATCGACGGCGTCGGCATGGCGAGTGGCGATGGCCACGACATTTGCAATCCAGCGGCAGCGCAGGTCTTCACCCGTCCAGCGGTCGTTTACGTGGAAGTCTTCGTACATGGCAGTTTCTAGCCTAATCGCAGGCTCTCCCGGCAGCAAGCAGCACTTGATCTTTTTGCATGTAGGAACGGATATCGCAATTTCCCCGAAGAAATCTCAATTTTTCCACGAAACCTTCGCCCAACATCTACCGTCAAAGCACGTTGAGTTTCCTTTCAAAGGAGTGAACAAAGTGGCCCTTACCCCCCAATTCGCACAGCGTTATGAGGAGAAGCTTCTTGAACAGAAGCGGTTGCTGGAGCAAGTGATGTTGACAGCTGTAGAGCAAGGCCGTGAAACGACTGCGGAGGACACGCAGGACGTAGCCGATCAAGCGGTGCTCTCCTACCAGAAGGAATTCCTTTTCAGCCAGGGCACGACTGGCCACAGGCAGCTGATGCTGGTGCGGCAGGCGCTGAATCGGGTTCAGGACGGCAGCTTCGGCGAGTGTGTTCATTGTGGCATCGAGATTGGCCCTAAGCGTCTCGAAGCTCTGCCGTGGACCCCGAACTGCATCGATTGTCAGGAAAAAATCGAAAACGGCGAGATCGAAGATCCTGTTCGCGCGGCCTGATTCTTCGAAAAGAATCCGGAACTCGGTGCTTTTGTGAGCAGTGCGAGGGTTTCCTCACGGGCGGGGCAGCCATCCGCCTTTGACCCATCCGTTCGGCCGCTGTTAAACTTAAGATATCTAAAAAGCGGACAGCCCATTTAGCCATGCCTGTCTGCCTAGAGCCTGTTATCAGGCCAGTTCCCGCCCAGAAGGATTCTGAAGGATTTCCAAGTGGATACACAGACACGTCACGCACTAAAGCAAGACCGCTTTGTCGAGGCGACCGCCTCAGGCCTAGGCTGGTTGCAGTTGCATCGTACCAATGCCATCAAGTTTACGGTGACAGCCGTCATAGTGGTCGCGCTTATCGTCACGGGCGCTCTCGTCTACAACTCGCGCTCAAACAACGCAGAAATCGCCTTCGGCCAGGCCATGGATGTCTACACCACACCGCTGCGCCAGCCCGGTCAGCCGGTTGCGCCCGGTGAAACGTCGTATGCGACCTCCGCAGAGCGCGCCAAGGCAGTCAATCCGCGGTTCGTCGATATCGCAAATCGCTACAGCTGGTTCAAGATCGGCGCCAACGCACAATATTTCGCCGGACTCACCTATCTCGACATGGGTCAGACGGCGCCGGCGGAAGCCGCATTGCAGAAGGCCGCAAGCTCGCGCGATAAGGCTCTGGCAGCTTTAGCCAAAATGGCGCTGGCAGGTCTCTACCGTCAGACAGGCCGAGACGGTCAGGCGGTGGATCTCTACCAGCAAATCATCAAGGACCCTACACTCACCGTTCCCGCTTTCGCCGCCAAACTGCAGCTGGCGCAGTTATATGAGGCGACAAATCCTGCTCAGGCCAAGAAGCTTTACGCTGAGATCAAGGATCAGGACAAAACCACCGCTGCCGGCCAGATCGCAGCACAAAAGCTTTCCGGGGCAAAGCAATCGCTGCAATAGACCCCTGGGCATTTCGTCTCAAGTACAAGCGGCCCGTCTAGCAATCTGCTATGCGGGCTTTTGTATTTCTACGGGTTCGAGCTCTAACTCTTCGAGTTTGTCTTGCCGTACTGAGCACCCTACCAGATATGTAACGCTGATTAGCCGTCCCTGCTCTTCGCCAACTTCCCAGCGATAATTTTCCGACGTGAACCCGGCAATCATCTCTTGAAGATCGGCCTGCGAATAGGAGCGCAGGCACGACATCACACCATCGAACCATAACGTAAATGGGATGACAGGCAAGCAGTAGTTCCAGAAGATACGCGACCACCGAAATGGCCGGATGCGCGGCACAAGCCCGAGGGTCAACAGAGGTACAAGGAAGACCGCGAGCAACGTGCGCGCATCGCATTTAGGTGTCTCAAAAATGGCGATGCCCTGGCCCTGGTCGAAGGCATCCTTCAGAATCGCCCTCGCCTCGCACGGTGCAAAGTGGTGAAACGTTGTAAACATCGTGCGGAATCCCGCAAGTTCAGGCGGAATACACGTAGCGTCAACCGGGTCCGGATGGAAGCCCACTGCATTTCCTGTCGCAGCGCGAATCCTCTGAAAGGCTCGTTGGTTCGGATACTTGTCGGTGAGCAGAACCGCTGGCGTCGGCTCGCCGCTCTCAGCGAGATCGCGGGCAAGCTTGATCCATGGCCCCCCGCCGCCCGAGCACAGATCAATGATGCGGCTCGTTCCAGCCGCAGCTAGAGCACGCTGCAACCGGGGCACAATTGGGCCGTAGATGTCCTGCGAATTCCACATCGCCTCCAGCCCATCCGTCATCAGATCGCGCAGAAAGCCGGGAAACGGCGGCTGATCATGAAGCTCGAACCACGCTTTTCTTCGCACAATACGATTTTCCCTCGATGTCGTTCTTCTGAATTGAATGACGCTGAGTTCGTAATGGCGGTGGCATAAACCAGCAGCGATCACCCCAAATCACGAGCGCGTAAGTTGAGTCACGCATTCGCCTTATTGCATCATGGCGAACGTTCACGAATACCCATGATCTTCCACCGGCCGTCTTCAAGCCGGACTTTTGCCCACTCATACGAGAGTCCATTGGCGACTTTGCCATCTTTGCGAACCTCGGAGTAATGCAAATCGTACTCGATTTCTTCAGTGCCGTCCGCTTGCGGAGTATGCCGCGAGGACACAAGCTGGTACTGGATTTGCGGGAACCGGGCAAAATAAGCTTGCTTGTCTTTCGCGACGTCCGCCCAGCTGGCACTCTCCAAAGTGTAGTAAGGTGAAACGGTTTCGTCGAAAAACAGGTGGAGGCGTTCCACCGAAGGCCCTTGGGTTGTCTCCACAAACTCCGTAAGCCATTGAGCCAGGTCGGGACGCGCTGTTTCTCCAGGTGGAGGGCTTGGAGCGTCAGCGCGAGTGCTGATGGTGGAAGCTGGCGCTACATCCTGCGTCTTAACTGGGGTGCCGGCCGCCTCAGTGTTGGGCGTTGATGAACTGCTCGGCTCGGTTGCCTGCGGCACATAGGAGTTCTGGGAATTCTGCCTCTTACCCCCCGCGATAGTCCAAATAATCCCGCAGACAACGAAGACGGCCACACCACCAGCTGCCCAGAAAATCCTGCGGGTTTTTGGCGGCACTTTCGCGGTATTGCTGACATCGGCCACCACGCGCTGTCGTGCAGCCATCGCCTCGCGCTCGCGAACCTGTTGGGCCAGCCGCTCCCGTTCACGGCGCTCTGCGTCCTCCCTTGCAACCCGCTCCCGGGCCGCCTGAACCTGGGCAGCTTGCTCCGCTTGTGCACGCTGACGCGCTTGATTCGCAGCGTCTGCCTCCGCCCTCTCCTGCTCCGCCTTCGCCGCGGCCGCCTCCTGTTCTGTCGAATTGTTCGGGGCCTGCTGCTCGACTTGCAGCATTTTCAGAATCTCTTTAAGCCCGTTTCCATAATCCGTTCGAACGTCAATATATTGCATCCGTCGCAATCTCAACGGAACCTTGCATTCGCGATAGAGGACGGGAATAACCAGCTTTCGCTCTTCGAGAGCATAGGTCACTTCGTCCATCACATTCTCAGATTCAACCGAATTAGGCGAGAGTATAACCAACAAAACAGATGAATTATTTACTGCCTTTTCGATTGCCGTGTCCCAATGCTGTCCCGGCGAGATGTCCAGCTGGTCAAGCCAGACTGCCGCGCCTTCAGATCGAAGATCTTTCGCAAGCTTCAGGGCAAACTCCGAGTCATGCCGTGAGTAGCTGAAGAATGCCTTCGATATGTCCGCCATGATTGATCTCCGCGAACTTTTCTGCCGTCAACTTGCAGCCTGCCCTAATTTCAAGTGAGTATACGGCCTCCTTCATATCGCCGTGCAGAGCAAATTTCTACAGAAATTCGCCCGTAGAAGACCATTCCTGTATTTCTGCGAAGTCAATGCACGTTTCTGACCGATAGCTGGCCGCTCTTTCCGCTAAGGGCTTCTAAGCATTCCGCTTCCCAACCGGCAGCTATTTTCATGAGCGCAAACGCGGTATCCTCCGTCCTTAGAGCAGGGAGTTATGAATGAGTTCTTTTCCGGGACAGCTGACCAGCTGGATGGCTCCGGCTCTGATATCTGAAAAGGCGTTGGCGTCTGAAGAGAGGTTTGTGCCGGCAAAGACTTTGGATTCGAGCGAGACGATCACGGCCCTTGTCACCCAGTATTCGGCAACGCTGTACCGCGTGGCTTACTCGGTAATGCGCAATGCTGCCGAAGCGGAAGATGCTGTGCAGGAAGCTTTCGTGCGCGTGCTGAAGCATCGCGAGAAGCTCGCCGAGATTCACGACCATCGCGTCTGGCTGATTCGCATCACATGGAACGTGGTGCTCGACAGGAAGCGCCGCAGCAAGACGCGTCCCGAGAATGATGACATCGCCGACTTCGCTCGCGTCCTGCCTGCTGCAGACCGCAGAGCCGATGATTCGCTCATCTCGTCCCAGGAGCAAGGGCGAATCCTGAAGTTGATCGATCGTCTGCCTCGCAAGGAGCGCGAGGCACTCCTGCTTTCCGCCGTCGAGGAGCTTTCTACAGTACAGATCGCAACTGTGCTCGGCACAACCGAATCGTCCATACGCTCGCGAATTTTTCGCGCGCGCCGCGAGCTCTCCGCGTTGCTGGAGAAGGAAGGAGTATCGCGATGAACCCAGGTATCAATCATGCGCAGCAGAATTATGACCAGCGCATCGACCGTACGCTGCGTCAGCTGGGCTCTGTAACGCCGGCCGCAGGTATCGAAGATCGCATTCGTGCGCGGCTCGCTCACGAGGAATCAAAGGCGCGCGCCCGAGGCGCAAATCGGGGCCGATTTTTTGCAATTCCTCGCTTCGCCATCGGGGTGACCGCAGGCGCGCTCGCATGCGTGGCTATCATTGCCGGCAGCGTAAACCATTCGCGCAGAATCTTGCCTACGGTGCCCGGAGTAGTGCTCCCCGCGGGATCCTCCGGTGTAGGGGCCGCCTCTGCCGCTCACGTCGCAAATCAACCTGTGTCACCGCCCCCACAGGGACGCGCGCGCTCAGTTCGCCAAACGGTGGGCGGCCGTGCAGTTATCTCACCGGAAACGCAGAAGCCTGCTGGCGTTACAGTGCCGAGAACTCCCTCACCAGCTCCAGGAGTAGTCCCTCGCCCATAACACTCTTGCATTACCTCGGCTAGTGCATTCTCTCCTGGGGTCGAACCTGGATTCGGAGAAACACTTTAACCATGCTCAGCAATGGCTTCAAACAGCATATGTAGCAACGCGAGGACGGCCGCACCGATAAACGCCGCCCCAAAGGTCGCCACCGAGAATCCGTGAACCATGGTGCCGGCGAGCTTCAACATAAGTGCGTTGATCACCAGGAAGAAAATCCCGAGGGTGAGAATGCTCAGCGGCAACGTGATGAGCTTGAGCAGAAGTCCCAGGGTCGCGTTCAACAGGCCGATTACCAGTACCGCAAGCAGCGCCGACCAGAAACTGCTGACGTGAAAGCCCGGGACCAGGTAGGCGACAATCAACAGTGCACCGGCCTGCAGGAACCACCGTAATAAAAGACGAAGCATCTTCGCTGAACCTCATTCCCTTCCAGGTAAGTCCGAGTTCCGTGCAAACTTTCTACGAAGATCGGAACCGGCTCGGGTTGTACCAGCGTACTCCAGGATGATTCACTAGGGAAATATGCTGCGCAGACTTATTATCGGCTGCCTTATATGCGTGTCAGCCCTGACTTGCTGCTCGCAGGATGTGTCCCCGAATCCAGCAGCCATTCCTGACGTGCCTACGCTTATCACACAGGTGCAGGAACACCAGCGCAAACTTGACCAGACTCGCGAGAACTATACCTATCGCGAGATCGTGGTCACGCGTGAATTAGATAAAAACGGCAAGGTGAAGAAGACAGAGAGCGAGGAGGACGAAATCTTCTTCGTGAACTCGCACGAGCTCGATCGCAGGGTAAAGAAGGACGGCAAAGATCTGAGCGCCGATGAGCAGAAAAAAGAGCAGGACCGCGTCATGAAGGAAATCGAAAAGGCCCAGAAGACGCCTCCTGGAACATCGACCGCCAAGAATACCGTAACCGTCACGCAGCTTCTGGCCATCATGAAGATTTACAACCCGCGGCGCGAGGTAATCGACGGACGCAACACAATTGCCTTCGACTTTGTGGGTGATCCGCACGCCAGGACTCACGGGATGGCCGAGGACGCCTCTAAGAAATTAGCGGGAACGTTATGGATCGACGAAAAGGATCGTCAGGTCCGCCGCCTGATTGCACGCTTCGACGACAACTTCCACCTGGGCTTCGGTCTTTTTTCGGTTGGCAAGGGCAGCAACTTTACCTTCAATCAAAAGCTCGTGAATAACGAACTATGGCTGCCGACCGACGCACAGGGTCACCTCATCGCTCATGCCATAGGCTTCCTCGGCTACCGTGCCGACATAAGCGTGACCGACGACCAGTACCAGCGATTCCACACCGAAGCCCAGCAACAACCCGGAGCCAAACTCGCAGCACCAGCTACGCATCCCTAGAGCCGGCTAGGCTCTCGTTTCGAAATACCCGGCGCGCAAGTTCACTGAAGGCCTTCGTGATCGGCCGCACTTCATTCCTCCGATAGGCGAGTTCCAGGTGTGTAGACTGCGACTGCGGCCGCAGTGCGCGACACACGGTATCCGGCACGCTCAACCTCTTTACGCAGGCCGGTGCAATGGTCACTCCCAGTCCGGCGCCCACCAGGCTCATGATAGTGAGCCACTGCGGCGCCTCCTGCACCACGCGCGGCATGAAGCCATGCGCCTCACAGACATCGACCGTCTTCTTCCACGCAACCCCGCCATACGATCGCGCAAACAAGACGAATGGCTCATGCTGCAAACTCTTCACTGCGACCGTCTTTTGCTCTGCCAGAGGATGTTTTCGCGGCAGCACAACGACAAACGGCTCGGTCAGCAGAACTTCCACGTGCAGCCCCTCGACATTCCCCGCGTCGCGCATAATGCCGACATCCACCGTCCCATTCAGCAATGCATCGACTAGGCCGGCCGTGTAAAGCTCGCGCAACCGCAAATCCACTTGCGGATATTGCTTGCGATAGCGTCCCAGCATCTTCGGCAATATGGTGAGCATTCCTGAACCGATAAAGCCCACTGTCAGCGCACCCGCTTCGCCTCGGCCAATACGCTGAGCGGCGGCTACATCGGCCTCGATTTTCCTGAGCGTATACCGTGCCCGCTCCAGCAATTCTTCGCCCGCCGCTGTCAGCCGTACTTCGCGCGAAGTTCGCAGGAACAGAGCATGCCCCAGCATTTCTTCCAGGCGGCGAATCTGCTGCGAAAGGGGAGGCTGGGCAATGTACAGGCGCATGGCTGCGCGCCCAAAATGTAACTCTTCAGCGACAGCGACGAAGTAGCGCAAATGGCGGATTTCAATATCGTGATTCATATCTCGAAACTCTCAATCACTATAAACAAGATATTGGACGTATGGCCGGATGTGACATACATTTTACCTATGGCAATCGAGACGGATGAGATTCCCAAAACTGGCAAGCTGGTCTTCCGCACCTTTCAACCAGGTGACGAGAAACCTTTTAAGGAGCTGAACGAGGCCTGGATCAGCAGGGATTTTGCACTCGAGGCGGGCGATCTTGAGGTTCTCAATGATCCCAAAGGTAAAATCCTCGCGACAGGCGGTGAAATCTGCCTGGCGGATTTGGATGGTGTGATTGTTGGCTGTTGCGCACTCGTCGCCATTGGGCCCGACGAATTTGAGCTGGCCAAAATGACCGTTTCACAGACCGCACGCGGCCATGGCATCGGCCGCAAGCTCCTTGCGTTCGCAATCGACCACGCCCGCTCCCTGGGCGCCCGACGCCTTTATCTCGAATCCAACACTAAGGCGGCGAAGGCCATTCATCTCTACGAAGAGCTGGGCTTCCGGCACCTGCCCGCTCCGGAGCATGCATCAAAATACGCACGCGCCGACACATTCATGGAGATGTTCCTTTAGGCGCTTTCACACCAATAGCGCGAAGGCCGCACTCCTTGAACGAATTAGGAGTGGCCTTCGCTTTTTCTCCGGCTGTTACTGCTGCGGAGCAGGAGCTT
>DATAQX010000308.1:0-1641 GCA_036264455.1 Silvibacterium sp.
TCGACCAGCACCTCGCCGTCTTTGGGTCCGTCGAGCTGAACCTTTTCGATCTTGAGCGGCTCACCGGCCTTGAAAGCGACAGCAGCGCGTGTCTCCACGACCTCCTCCCTGGCTTCGGGTTGACGCGAACCGATATCAACGCAGCAGGGCTTATCGCATTTGCCGGCTGCCGACGGCAAGAGCCGGGCTGCCAGCTCGGTCGCGATAACCACGACCAAAGAATTGCCTGAATCACATTGCAGACTCGTGGTGAGATTCGGCTTTGAGAACGCATGGCAACCACAACCAAAACGCGAGGGTTCGCTGTAGATTTGCTGCAGATTCAGCCACGGCCGAAACTCTATACAAGGAAAGATTGTAGCAAGGCGGGGTGCAACCGGTCTGAGCGCCCAGGTGCTCATCGAATACTTGTTTGCGCTACGCCCCGCGACGAGGATAAAGCGAACGATCAGTGATGAAACTCGTGCCCGGAGGAAGGATGCGGTTGCCGGTCTCATATCTCGGCTTGGGTATTCTGCTGCCGTTCTTCGCGATTAGCCCCGCCGCGGCTGCCGATGTCGAAGCCGGCAAGGCAGATTTCAAAAAATGCGCGCTCTGCCATACCACGGAGGCGGGGAAGAACAAGATCGGGCCCAGCCTGTTCGGCATCGTTGGCCGCAAATCTGCGAGCGTGGATAATTTCAATTACTCCGAAGCCATGAAAAAGTTCGACCACACCTGGGACGGGGAGACCCTCGACACCTACCTGACCGATCCGCGCGCGACGGTGCCGGGAACAAAAATGATCTTCCCCGGCATAAAGGACGAGAAGGAACGGCAAGACGTCATCGCGTATCTCGAGACGCTGAAGTGAGAAAGACCAGCTCGATAGCAGCTTCTCTTCGTCATTTCCGCGAAAGCGCCGCGAAAGCGGGAATCCAGAGCTGCGGGTCTCGTCGCTCGCTCTGGACCCCCGCTTTCGCGCTAGGGCATGCACGTTTCGTGGCAATCTGGAGCGGCAGAGGAAATAGCTTCTCCCTCTCCGCCCCTCGGGGCGGAGAGGGCCGGGGTGAGGTGGGGGCTTCCACGCGGTCCGTCGCCCACCTCACCTTCCCACGCCTGCAGCGTGGGCCCCTTCCTCTCCCCCTGAAGGGCGGAGAGGAACTTCCTACCGGCCCGGCGAGATGCGTGCATGCCCGAGCGCTTTCGCGAGGGTGTCGATTGGCTCGCAGGGCGGTAGAGCGCCGATGAGGTCTTGGCGCGATATCAGGCTGTTGCTGGTGATGCTTATCGCAGCCGTGGCATTGGCGCCGCCAGTCAGCGGGGCGGGCGAGGAGACGGTGCAGATTGGGTGGTTGTCGCAGGCGGTCAAGCGGACTTTGCCGCTCTCCTACCTCGACCAGCCGCCCCAGGACGAAGGTATCCAGGGCGCGCGGCTCGGCATTGCCGACAACGACACGACCGGCCATTTTACCGGCCAGTCGTTCACCCTGACCGAGACAATCGTGTCGGAGGACGGCAATGTCGCCGCGGGCCTTCGCGAGCTGGCGGCAAAGGGCATCCGGCTCGTGGTGACCGATTTTCCGGCGCCGGAGCTGTTGTCGGTGGCAGCGATGCCAGAGGTCGCGGGGATCACGTTCTTCGATGCCGGCTCCGCGGACG
>DATAQX010000235.1:0-9418 GCA_036264455.1 Silvibacterium sp.
TAAACATGTCGGTTTCGTAGAAGTGCTCGTCTAATGTCTCGAGAATTCTGAAGGTGATTCGATACATCGATTTATCGAATCCCATGTCCGTGCCGTAGAGCAAACGGTCTCCGTACTTCGCATAAAACTGCGATACAAAGCGAGGAATAGGGGCTGTTTCCGCATATCGCGCGGAAATATCGGCAAACAAATTAGGGTGCCTTTCCAGTACTTGTCCCAGGCGCGTCAGGTCATAATCGAGATTGGCAAAGTGGCAGGCAATAAAAGTCGTACTCGCGTGCTTCTTCACCGTGAGCTCGAGGATGTCGATCATCCCGGAATGCCCGACGATGTCCGGCTGATTGTCCAGCCGCCAATAGAAGGCATTCATCAGACCGTCATTCTTATTGTCCATGGCTTCGTACATCCAGATAGGATCCGCAACGTGAATACTCACCGGCATGCCCAGTTGACCGCATCGCTCAAACAGGGAGTCCATGCGCGCATCGTTCGGGTGCATGCCCAAAGCAGTTATCGTGTCCGAATAAAGCCCTTTCCCTTTATCGTGAAGTTCGCCAACCCCACGTGCACCCGCCTCATGGCACTTCTCCAGCGCTCCTATTGCTCGCTGGCCGAATCCAGGTTGGTCATACCCCGTGTAATCAATGCCGCACCAGAGTTCAAAACGATCGGGATAGGCGGCATACTTCCGATAGATATCGTCAAACTCCTGTCCTGTCGCTCCCGTAAGAATGACGGTCTTCGCAATTCCGACCTCATCCATATTCCCGACCCACTCGGCGATTTCCTCCGGAGTCCTGGCGTACGCGTGGGAATGCATATCAATGATTGGAAATTTCGCCCTGGGGACTTCTGTAACAGGAATTTTGTAAAGGGATCTGGGCCGGAAATCTTTCAGCAGTATCTTTTCTGGTGAGGCCTGCCCGGAGGCTTTCTCTGTGCCTGAAGAACCTGGATCCGTACCTTGTCGATTTGCCACATAGCTCATGCTCCACGCGGGTCCAACACCGACCGCCAGGCCAGCCGTGCCAACCGCCTTCAAAAAGGAACGACGTTTCATACGCTCTCTCCTCGCTGTTTCTCGTCAACGCGTAACTCTGTGGCTGACTGCTTACATCGTCCCTCAGCAACGAATTTTAGTAAGTCTGTTGCGGAGTTGCTTCCAGCAAAAGATGTTTCAAAAAGTCTGCGGATAAATGCGCGACCGGACCGCGGACGATTCCGAAGTCTTTCCCGTCCACATAGTCGACGACGTGATACGCGCGATCGTCCAGGGCGCGCAACTCCAGGGTGCCTTTCCAGTTTCGAGCAAAGAATGCGTAGTACATCTTCTCGTCCTTGCGGATGACGTGGGCTTCGGGCAGATCAAAACCAATATCGTAGAGCGTGCCCAGATATTGACCCCGGTAAAGACCCTTTTCCTGATAGAGCGCCAGCCACTTTGGGAAGCTCTTTTCGCGGTCGGGCGTAAGGTCGAAACGGCCGTGTTACTGGACTAAAGAAGGCAGCACAAACTACGTGACCAATACTCCTCCAATATCAAGGACGGATGCGAAAACGTCGTGATTGCCGCTCAGTTCGACGTGATCACCGAAGTAAGGGACATAGTCGACCATGAGGCTTTTGATCGTCTCGCCTTTAGAGCGTACCTGGAATGAACTTGTCGGATCGGAGGCTACCGGCCAGTTATGAGCGCTTACAAGCCCTCGTGCCTTGAGGGCTCCGAGTTCAGCAGCGACAGCCAAGACCATACCACTTTTCAGAAAGTCTCTACGTTGCATCGAAATTGGGCCCTCCGCCGTTTCGTACACTCTCGCTGCGAACTCACCACTTTGAGTTTCGAGGATCGCCGCGCAGTTGCAGTTCTTCGGGAGTCTTGCCGGCTTTTACAGCCAAGGCAAGCGACTATCGAATTATTTCTCTTTATATTGTTTCATTTTGCCCTTGGTCTTCAAAGAAAATAGCTAATCGTAAACAAATTCGATAGAAGTCGAAAATCGAACAGGATCATCGAGCGTGTCTATCACCCGCTCGACCGCCATCCGCGAGTCACGAAAGAGGAGGCTGCGCTCATCCGTGCCGGGAAGGAGAAGGCTTTGAGGTCGGAGCGCAAAGGTATTTCCCGTTGGCTCCATTTACTCAAGGACCGGAATGTCTGGGGTATTGTGCTTGGACGGGCGCTCACCGACCCCATTTGGTGGTTCTATGTCTTCTGGCTACCGCAGTATCTTAGCGATGCTCGGGGATTCAGCCTGAAACGTATTGCCCTATTCGCGTGGGTACCGTTCGTTGCAGCAGATTTGGGGAATTTTACCGGAGGTCTGATCTCCGGTTACTGCATTCGACGCGGTGTCTCCGTGATTCGCGCTCGTACCTGGATCTGCGCGGTAAGTTGTCTGCCAATTCTGGCGGGTATTCCGTCCGCTCGAGTTCACAACGTCTATATTGCGCTGGGACTAATTTGTGTGGCTCTTGTGGGGCTATGCGAGCTGGTCCACAATGGGCCTCACTCTGCCTTCAGATCTTTTTCCGCAAGAGGTCGTTGCCACGGTTACGGGGCTGAGCGGGTTAGCAGCGGGACTTGGAGGCGCCGCTTTCACTTTTGTGGTGGGGCTTACGGTCGATCGATATTCGTATGGGCCGGCATTTCTTGCAGCAGGGCTCTTGCCCTCGCTGCCACAGCCTGCTTATTCCTTTTGGTGCGGCCCGCAGAGTCATAACCTGGCATCACCTTGGAGGAAGCCGGCCTTACCTCGATCCAGCTCGTTGCCTGCCGATTTGTCTCGTGGGCGGCGATGAAGGAGATCGTTACAGATGATCTTAATGCGGGTCACGAAATCCCAAAGTACGCCGCCAGGGCTACGGCGATTTTCTTTGACAAGACAACGATTGCGAAGTAAACGTTAGTAACAGATAAATAAGATAATAAAACGAAATGCGCGCATACTTTGACCAGATGACGAGCAATAGACCGGTCATCCCAGCCAAAAAATGGCGGGGACTGAGGCATTTCCACTGTTCGGCTATCGCTGACCGGCAAGGCCCATCTGAGGGGAGCCGATGAGAGAGACAGTCGGGACCGACCGCAGGACATTCCTTAAAGGTGCCGCGGGGCTCGTGATGGCTACCAGCATGGACGCGCGATCGTATGCCCGGGTTCTTGGATCGAATGACCGTATCCGTCTCGGGCAGCTGGGGTGCGGAGACCGGAGCGAAGGTCACGTTCACATGGCGCAACTTGCCTCGAAGCAAATTCCAGTAGAAACCGTTGCTGTGTGCGACCTGTGGAGCCTTGCAAGGGAGCGCCGCGCGGCACAGATAAGGAAAGCTTTCGACCTTGAGCCGCAGAGCTATCAGTACTCAGAAGAGATGCTGGCGCGGAAGGACATCGATGGTGTGATGATCGCGACCGGAGACTTCCAGCACGCAAAGCTGTGCAGCACTGTTGTGCAGGCAGGCAAGGATTGCTACGTCGAAAAGCCCTTTGCCAACGTGCTTGCGGAGGCCAAGGAGGCGCGAGGGGCCGTGAAAGCCTCGAAGCAGATCGTACAGATGGGAACGCAGCACCGCAGCCAAGCTTATCCGCTCGCAGTTCGAGACATCATTCGGTCCGGGAAAATCGGCAGCATTGTCCAGATCGAGCAGGAGTGGAATGTCAACGAGGAGCGCTGGCGTTTTGTAGGTGTCGACACGGGCAACTCTCCAGAAATGCTGCAAGACGAAAAGATGGAGTGGAAGAGCTGGCTGTATGGGCGCAAATCGCAGCTTCGCGAGGAAGACACGGACTGGAAGCGCTGGCTCCTGGGCAAACCAGACCGCCCCTTCGATCCGCACGTTTACCTTGAGTTCCGGCTCTATAAAGATTTCTCATCCGGAATTTTTGATCAGTGGCTCAGTCACGGTAGTGACCTCGTCCACCTTTGGACAGACGAGACGCATCCGTTTAGTATCGTCGCAAACGGGGGTATTTTCGTCTGGAAAGATGGTCGCGAAAATCCCGATACGTGCGCAGCGGCTGTCACTTATCCAAGTGGGTTCCTGTACATGTACAAGACGACTTTCGGGAACAGCTACAGGAGCTTTTCGCGCATTTTGGGCCGGAACGGAACGATCGAGAACTATGGTGGAGAGGGTGCATCGCTCTTCGTCACTACTGCAGAAGGCGGCAGAAGGGAATTCGATCCCTGGGAGTCAGGTCCCGTTTATAAGCAAGCGCCATTGGTAGGGCCGCCCGCCGACCGGGCAGCAATGATGCAGGTTCCTGGGGCAGAACCGCCCAACTCTCTCGGGCCGGACGACGACGATGTGGGCCATTTGCTGAATTGGCTTGAGGCCATGCAGACGCGTAAACAACCCAATGCGACCGTCGACCACGGCTTTTCACACAGCATCGTCTGCATCATGGCCGCCCAGTCATATTGGAGCGGGAAGCGGCTTTACTGGGATCCCACGAGCGAGGAGATTGTCGATCAACCGGTTTGACCGTTTGCGTCGTCAGGATGGCAGTCATAAGGGCTGGACAGAAGCAAGAATATGATCATGATGCTTCAAATACGAACATAAACGAACATTCGCGGGTCCCCATAAAAGGGGACCGAGTAGAAACGATAACAAACCAATCAGCTCTTCATGCTTCGAGAAATATTGAGGGGGCGTACATGGTCCAGAAACAACGGCTTACAAATGCAGGATGCCAGACTCTAAAGCATGCGCACAATTGGCCAGCTCTCGTTGTTCTTTCGTTTGTCTCGGCCTTCATGTGCGCTACCACGGCGCTCGCCCAGTTCACAACCGCGCGACTCTCTGGTATCGTGACAGACCGCACCAACGCTGCTCTGCCCGACGCAACTGTTACGGTAGAACAGTCAACCACCGGCTACCGGCAGACCGCCAAGACAGGAGCATCCGGCGACTATTTGTTTCCGAGCCTTCCCGTAGGCACGTACGAGTTGACAGTCAGAATGACCGGTTTTACCACCTACGTACAAAAAGGTATTGTTTTGAACGTCGGCCAGTCCGCTACTCAAAACGTCCCACTACTCGTGGGATCAGTAAGCGAACAGGTTACCGTGCAGGCGAATGCCTCCCTGGTGACCACGGATGATCCGACCGTCGGACAGCTGATCGGCCAAACGAGCATTGTGGGCCTGCCGCTGAACGGCCGGCAAGCGCAACAATTGGTGTTTCTGGTTCCCGGTGCGGTCGATGTTTCTGCGTTGAACTGCGGGGCCAACTGTGAAGGCGGCGTTCTTCCGGGCCAGCAGTATGCCAAGGTGAATGGCGGGGGAGCCAATGGCGTTTACTACCTGCTGGATGGGGTAGATTACAACGATACCTACATCAACACTAATCTGCCCTTTCCCAGCCCTGATGCTCTGCAGGAGTTTAACGTTCAGACTGGCAACATGAGCGCCACTTACGGCAATGCGACAGGCGGAATTGTAAATGCCGTTACAAAATCAGGAACTGATCAGATCCATGGCGATGCCTTTGAATTCTTAAGGAACTATGCCATGGATGCCAAGAACTACTTTGCCACGTCGCCGAACCCGCTAAAGCAGAATCAATTTGGCGGCACGATCGGTGGACCTATTCTCAAGGGCAAGTTATTTTACTTTGGCTCGTATCAGGGAACGCGGCAAAACACCGCTGTCTTTGGACAGGTAGCCTTTGTGCCAACCGCCGCGGAGCGCACAGGCGACTTCTCAGATCTTCTTCCAGGGACTCAACTGGTGAACCCGTACACTGGAGTTCCATACAACAATAATCAGGTTCCACTGTCAGCCTTAGACCCAACAGCGCAATTTCTCCTCCAGCATATTCCAGACCCGAATGGTCCTGGGCGCCAACTCACGTACAACGGCACCCCATCCGTTCAGAATACCAACGAGTACCTGGCCAAGATTGACTACAACCTAGGCAGCAAACACCACCTGAGCGGGCGTTACTTCCAACTGAACTACAGTATCCCAATCATCTTGCCATCTGACAGCAACGTCCTGGAAGGTAATACGGCAGATCCGCAAAACCTCGCACTGAAGAACGTCAGCGTGGTGGATATCTATACGATTTCATCACACTTTCTACTCAATACCTATTTCGGCTACACCAGTCAGACCGGGGAGACGCTTTCCCCAGCCCCCTTCACAATTCAGGACGCCGGCTCACTTATCGCTCAGACTACTAATTTGAAGCCAACCCTCAATGTAGGCGTGTCGGGAAACTTCACCATAGGCGAGCAGCCCGCAACCGGCATCTGGGACAGGAGTGATTGGTCTATTCGTCAGGTTGCCACGCTCCTCAAGGGAGCGCATCAACTAGAGTTCGGAGGCGAAGTCAGGCACGTTCACGTTCCAATGGGCAATTCCTACCAGGCAAACGGTGTTTACACCTTCTCGAATAGTCTTTCAGGAGACAATGTCGCAGACTTCGAATTAGGGGCAGTGTCAAGTTTTACGCAGGCAGGTGGCCTCTATCTTGACTTTTCGGGAACCAACTGGAGTGCTTTTGTAGAGGATAATTGGCACGCAACTCACCGTCTCATCCTAAGTGCCGGTTTGAGATGGGACCCTTTCATTCCGTATACGGATAGTAAGGGACGAGTTGGATGTTTCGTTCCCGGTTCCCAGTCTAAGCGGTTCCCTAACTCGCCTGTTGGTTTGATTTTTGGGGGAAGCAACCACGATCCGGGTTGTCCAAATTCCTCGATCTATCACACTCTCAGTGATTTTGGTCCCCGGTTTGGATTTGCCTATCAGCTCACGCAGGATGGAAAGACCAGCGTTCGTGGTGGTGCAGGCTACTATTATCAGTCGCCTAACCTCGTAGCTTTTGAAGATGTGGTTGGTATTCCTCCGTTCGCCCCGATTGTTAACCTTACGGCTGTGAATTTTACCGACCCCTACGGCAGTGCGGGAGTTCCTAATCCTTTTCCGGCACAGTTCGGTCCAAGCAATCCGGGCCCAACCGCTACGTTCCCGCAGGACATTTCTTTCACACAGATCTTTGATCGAAATTTTCGTCCCCCTCAAATCCTGCTTTGGAACCTGACCCTGGAACGCGGTATCGGTAGCAACTGGCTAATTCGTGCAGCTTACATGGGTAATAAGGCTGATCACCTGGGAGGCACAGGAGACCAGGAAGCCGGGCTGCTGCAGGTGAATCCAGCTATTTATATTCCCGGACAGTCCAATGAAAATAACACGCAGCAGCGACGCATCTATCCCGCATTCGGCTTTATCAATTCAATCAACTCGGGAGTGAATAGTAACTATCACGCCGTCCAGTTGTCAGTGGAGAAACGGCTGACGCGAGGACTTTCGCTTCTGTCCAACTTTACCTGGTCGCGTGCTCTGAATGATTTTGGCCCCAGTGGACAACCAGGGGGACTGGCCACCAATACATGTAGCTGCGGTCGTTATTTCGATTACGGGCCAGACTCTGGAGACGTAAACAAGATATTCCGGGTCTCTGGAGACTATTCTTTTCCTCGCGCCCCGGTCAAAGGTTTCCTGGATAGAGTTATCAATGGATGGAACATCAGCGCCATCTTAAATTGGCAAACCGGATTTCCCTTCACGGTTTTTAGCGATTATGACAACTCGTTTAGCGGGATTGGGGCAGACCGTGCCGATCTGACCGCCCCAAGCATAAAAAGCGCCATATTAAGTAACAGCAGGTCGCACGCGGAATTGATCAATGAGTGGTTCAATACGAGCGTTTTCGCACCCAACGCAATTGGCACGTTCGGGAACACCGGAAAGAACGTACTTCGCGGACCACGGTCCTTCAATACAGACGCGGCGCTATTGAAGAATGCAAAGCTAACCGAGCGCCTCGGGATGGAGTTTCGGGCAGAGTTCTACAACGTCTTCAACAACGTCAACTTTGGAGCGCCCGATAATGGTCTGACAGATAGCAGTTTCGGGCAAATCACTTCTGCAGGCGACCCTCGAATTCTGCAGATGGCATTGAAGCTTTCCTTTTGAGGATGTCAACCAGAGCAAGCCTGAGAGAATCTGTGCCGTTATACAGGCCAGGATAGCCTGGGCACCACTCTGCGCCGAAGCGGGATCGTTGTATGCCCCGATGAAACAACTGTGATTGCTCTTGAATCGATGGAGGAAAGGTGAGTAAGCGTTTGGTCAGGAAAAGCACAATGGGTCGGTTGGCTTTCGCTGCGTTCGCAGGCGGCACCACCTTCGCGGCGCTTGGCGTGTACTGTTTGGCACAGGGGCGCTCGTTGCTTATCAAGATAGACCCGGCTGACGGCAAGTACACGATCGCAATGCCCGGCGCCAACTCTGATGCTTTGCGGGCTGGAGCTGGCGTGGAAGTCGATGGACATTGGCTCCATGCGTCCGACTATCCTCGGCATGCGGTAGAACAATCGCAGGTTCAGGGGTATCTTGGGAACGCGACGGACTGGCAGGTGACTTATTCGGGAAGCAGCGAACATCCAGATCTGATCTATCACCTACGTGCGTATACCAACGAACCCTACGGCGACATCCAGGTGACGGTACGGAATACCACAGGAAAGCCGATCCATATCGAAGGTATTCGTTCGCTGGAAGCGACGGAAGGACAGATTCTCAATCTCGGAGGCGCGGCAGAGGACGATCGAGTGCTCTCTGACAGCTGGAGTGAAGACCGTCCAGGCATGACTATCCATGATTTTGCCGATGCTAAACAGCAAATGCATCGTGCAGTAGGAAGTCAGCTCATCTACAACCGGAGTAGTCATGAAAGCCTGTTTATTGGAGCGCTTACTTCAGAACGGTTCCTGACAGTTTTACGGCTCCATGTCGCCAACTCCTCAGGTAACGCTACTGGTCTCGCAGGCTATGAGGTCGATTCGACAGGTACAACCGAGCTACAGATGGAGAATTCCGTCGAGGACTCTCCAGCAGAAGACCAGGTGCAGCTGAGTCTCTCTGTCGCACCTGGAGCGGAAATCTCTTCAGAGCAAGTGCTCTTCGGTTTGTCCCAGGATTATCACCAGCAGTTAGATACCTATGGCTCTCTCATACGCCAGATTCATCACGCGAGAACTTCAGCCCCCCCGTTGATGGGATGGTGGAGTTGGACGGCTTATTACTTTGGCTTGAATCAGGGCGCCGCTCTCACTAACGCTGAGTGGGAGGCACAGCATCTAAAATCGCTCGGCTACAATCTCTTCCACATTGACGAGGGCTATCAGTATGCACGTGGAGAATACACGACCCCAAACGCAACCCTTTTTCCCAACGGCCTGGCACCAGTTTATTTTAAGGTGAACGGACTGGGTTTGGTTCCTGGAATCTGGACTGCGCCTTTCGAAGTCTCGGAGCGCTCATGGGTTCATCAGAATCATCCAGACTGGTTAGTGAAAAATGCCAAGGGGGAGCCGATCCACGCGGGTACCGTCGAAGACAAG